>JACDGI010000036.1 GCA_013821665.1 Anaerolineae bacterium | reverse complement strand
GGTCTGGATCACGCGTCCAATCGCTCCCGCCTTAACCAATTCGCCCGCCTTAACCGTTGCACGTTGTGCGAAATGCTCGCTAAAAAAGACCGAATAAATGCGTTTGGTTTCCGCCTGTACCTTACGCACGTTTGCCAATTGTTCCAAAGTCGTGAAACCGGGCTTATCCACCAGATAATCTTTGCCGTTCTGCATGACGCGGATGCCGAGTGGTGCGCGGTCAACCGGAATGGATGCGCTAGTAATCACCTGAATACTCTCATCATTCAGAACTTCTTGCACCGAACTGGCGACTTTGGCCGTGGGATATTGCGCTAAAAATTCTTGGAGCAAATCGGGTTCTTCGGCATACACCCAAGCCAATTCCATACCCGCGTCCAGCAAACAATTCACCTGCCCATAAATGTGACCATGATTTAAACCAATGGCTGCGAAACGAATAGTAGTCATTTGGGTAACGACTCCATTGCACCGTTCATCGAATAATAAAAAGGATCATTTTGGGTGATCGACCCGCGCTCGACCGTCTCACCAGTAAAAGCCGATTTATACAGGCTGGCATTGAACTCTAGGATACGTCGCGCCTCCGCGCCACTCACCAACGGGCGTTCGCCTTTGTCCATACTATCGAGGAGTTCACTGAGTTGTTCCGCATGGGAACCAATCGTGTCTTGCTCAATCGTCTGCCAGCGGTTCAAGTTGGCCTCGTCAGGCGAGCCGTCAAACGTACTAAAACGCCAGTTTTCATTGCGGGCACGGTAAAGTGCGGTGCATTCGACCGTTGCTCGTTGATAATCGAGCCGCAAATAAGTTTCTTGTCGGGGCGATATGGTGCTGGTATTGATGGTACCCATTGCACCGTTCTCGAAACGCAGGGTCGACATTGCAATGGTATCTACCTCAATCGGACGATCTAACGACGAGGCTACTGTATGGACATCACGCCAATCACCGAAGATATAGAGGAATAAATCGGTCAAGTGAATACCGTGCCCAACGGTTGCGCCGCCGGTTTCCGTTGCCCATTTCCCACGCCATGCCACTTGATGATAAGCCAACGGTCGAAACCACAATGTGTTGCAAACACCTACCAACGGCTGCCCCAATTCACCCGCCGCCATCAACCTTTTGAGATGTTTGACCGCCGAGCCGAACCGCCATTGAAAAACCGTGTTGATGTAACGGCCTGTACGCGCTTCGGCTTCTGTCAAACGGTCAAATTGATCCAGCGAGGCGCACAGCGGTTTTTCACAGTAAACCCATGCACCGGCTACTAAGCTTTGTACGCACAAATCAAAATGGGTATAGGGTGGTGTCAGAACATGGACGAGATCGGGCTGAATAGCCGCCAGCATTTCCGTTATGTTGTTGAAACCGCGCGGAATGTGCTGCTGTTCGCAGAAGCTCTTGAGTTTTGCTTCGTCGGTATCGACCGCCGCGACGATTTCGATGCGGCCTTTGGCATGGCGCAGGGCTTCAATGTGGCTGCTCACAATTGCCCCGGTGCCAACAATGGCAACACGATACATTTTCATAATGGGTTTCTATCCTTATTTTTTAAGCTGAGATGATACTACATCCGCTATCCATAAATGCTCAATAGGTTATTCAAATAAACTGTTTAAATTTATTTATTCGTAATCAGGTTTAATTTTGCAATCCTGCTCTAACAATTTCCATCACTATCCTAATGTAACGTCAGTTATGCATAAGCTCGATAACGGCCTTGATGTAGGTTTGAAAACTCGAACCAAACACACTTGACCTATGTAGCCTTTTTGTTCTAAAATAGATGTTGGTATTTCTTTGCGCCTTTGCGAAGCCTCCTGTGGATTGCGTTAAGTTTTTTTTGCCTTCGCTTTTGCGCTTTCGGCGGATCACTCCCGTTTATCCGCTGCAACGGCAACCCCAAAAGTGCAGCGGCGGATTTAGCCGAGCCATCCGCTGCACTGGCGGCAACAGCCGGGCATCCCGCCGATACAAAATGTCATTTCGGCGGATTGCTCCCTCACTGCCGCCTGACATATCGGCGGGAATTATGCAAATAATGCAGGTTCTGCTGCATTTACCGCATCAAAACCTTATTCATAGTTCAGGTTAATGTACTTAACACTCATAGTGCCTCAAAATACTCAGTGCCGTACTGCGAAAGAGTTACAAAATATAACTCATTCCCTCCGTAAATCCATTGTCATATCAAAAGGGTTGGTAGGGGGACGGTTGTCCGTCCCATTCTGTCAAACCTTACGTACCAGATGCAAAACGAGGCATTCTGCCGGTAGCACTACACTAAACGGTGGAAAATTATTTTTGCTGTAGTATCCCTCACAATTGTATTTGCTCCCTTCGCCATGAGGGAGAAGGGGCTGGGGGATGAGGGTTAAGTTCAGTATCCACCACTTAATGCAGTCCTACCATTCTGCCAACTCCCCCATACTTACGAACTTTTGCTCGCTTGCGAATCCCTTTCCTAAAATTGACAGCTATTAGGATGCTGCCCGCCATGTTTTTACTATTAGTTTATATTTCAGCCTGTGCGTTATTGATCAGTTGGGGCGTTTGGCGAGAGGTACGTACACACATCAAGGAAGACGAGCTGGCTCTGTTAGAATCGTAAGACGAATGCCTAATCCAAATACTTTTCTTTCTATCATCAGGTTTTAATTGAGCCCGCTAATAAACCTCGCACGAAATAACGGCTCATAATGAGATAAACGATGATCGGAGGCAGCGCTGCAACCACTGCTCCCGCCATCGGCAAATTCCACTTCACAGCTTCTCCTCCTGCCAGATGCGCTAACCCAACTGTGATTGGCTCCGATGCGCCAGTGGTCATGGTGACAGCAAATAAAAATTCATTCCATATTTGTGTGAACTGCCAGATGATGACCACCACAAATCCCGATATGGAAAGCGGAAACACAATTAGCCTATAGATGTCGAAAAATCCTGCGCCATCTATAGCAGCGGCTTCCAGCATTTCGTCGGGGATTTCCATATAAAAGTTGCGAAAAATGAGAGTGGTGATCGGCAAACCATAAATAGTGTGAATAACCACTAGACTGGGTATACCACCATACAGATGGATGTCACGCATGAACTCGAATAATGGGATGAGGATAGCCTGATAAGGAATAAACATCCCGAATAAAATGAGTGGGAAGAGAATGCGTTCGCCGTAAATTCGCCACTTCGATAGCACATAGCCGTTGAGCGAACCAAGGACAGCCGACAGAATTGTCGAATTGGTCACTAATGTGATGCTGTTCCAGATGCGTGGGCCAAATTCTTTCATCACCTCCGAATAACTTTGCCAGTAAAGATGATCAGGCAGCGTCCATGTCGTCGCCAAGTTGATGCTGGCAGGATCTTTGATGCTGGTGTTAATAACCACTAATATGGGTAATAAGAACATTATCGCGCCCAATATCAACAGGACATAAAGCGTAGTACGAAGGGTATATTTGCGAAAGGCCGCACCTGAATACCGCCGGTTAGTCATGGGTACGCAGTCGCACATAGAGATATGGCACGATAACGATCACAATCACCAGCAAGACAATAGTGGCGATGGCACTGGCTTGAGCAAACGAATTCTGACGAAAGCCTTTGGTATACACTAATATGCCGGGAACGACAGTACGGGCATTATCCGGGCCGGACATAGCAAAGACGAGATCAAATATTTTGAGCGAAGTATGCCCAAGGATGATGATAGTGCTAATCATCAAGGGGCGTAGCTGGGGAAGAAGAATATGTGTGTAGAGTTTGATTTCGCCACAGCCATCAACTCGTGCTGCCTCACGCAAATCATCCGAGATACCCCGTAATCCCGCCGTAAAAATTGCCATAACATAGCCTGACATTTGCCAGATAGCCGCGATGATGATCCCCACCAATGCTGCGTTAAAGCCTTCAGGGGCGAGAGCCATTTCAGCGTCAGGAGCATCCAATGGCAGCCAAATTCGATCCCATAAACCGCTGAGCAGGATGAGAATAACCAGTACAGCTAATGCGCCAGTTATATAGGCTGAACGTTTTTCCTGCCGCAGGGTATATCGCACCGTGAGAAAGGCCAGAATGGCGAATCCTGCAAAGGTCAAATAGCGAGGTACATTGCTCCACGTAAACTGAAACCAGATTTCTTGGCTGTTCAACCAGTTAAAGTGAATAGGAGGCAAACCTAAGACCGTCGGCAGATAATTCAAGCCACCATCAGGTTGTAAAAGCCACCGCCAAATCGTACCTGTTACGACAAAGGAAAGAGCCATCGGAGACAAAAACACGGTGCGAAAAAAGGTTTCCCCGACAATCCGTTGATCGAGAATGATGGTGAGCAGTAAACCAACACTAATGCTGCCAACGACAAAGAAAATGAAAAAGAAAAACATATTCGTCAGCGAGTTGCGGAACATGGATTGAATGACATCTGTCAATAAATTTTCGTAGTTCTGAAGGCCAACATTTTCACGCTTAACCGTTTCCAAAAGTGCAGGTTGTGCCGGATTTTCACCCCAATCAGTCATTGAAAAGTAGACAGTCTTCCCCAAAAAGAAGTAGACAAAAATACCAAGTAAAACGAATGTCGGCAATAACATGAACAGGGCAATCAAGCGGTCATGTCGGCTTCTCATACCTTAAAGTCCACAGGCTCCTGCCTCTTTGCAAACACTCTCCATTGCTGCTGCTGCTGCGGTACTGTTGCGGCTCTGGATATAGATGTCCAACACTTGGTTGAAGTCACCGGTGAAGCGCTCATTTGCCACGACACCATGCATCATACTGCCCACCAGCCGATCATTCGCCCATGCTTTAGCGGTATATTGTAAGTATTTATTGTAAAGCTCCGGTGCTTGTTCGACCGCATCCACCCGCGCAGGGATAGAACCTTTCAGAGGGTTAAACATATTTTGCCCTTCGACTGAACCGATCATCCGTAACCAAGCAATGGCGGCTTCTTGGTTGGGCGCACCAACGGGTAAACCAAAGGTATCCGAGAGCCATGTGAAAGCCCCTTGTGTGTTGGGGAAATCCGCCCAGCCGTAATCATCACCCGCTTTTAGACCCAAGGTGGTCGATAAATATCCGTCGACCCAATCGCCCATGACGTTAAAAGCTGCCTCGCCTGATACGAGCAAATCGGTTGCCTGCTGCCACGATAAGCCTGCTGCGTTATCTCGAAGATTGGTGCAGTCCAATATTTTGCCGTATTCATCCCATACTGCGATCATTTGATTACTATTAGGCGATAATCGACCAGTCCATAATGCTTCGTAATTATCCGGCCCCAAGACGCTCAAGGCGACCTCGTCCCACAGGTGAATAGTCGTCCATGCCTCGCCAACGACCAGTGGAATGATGCCTTTCCCTTGCAATATCGCGCAGGTTTCGTAAAATTCTTTTAACGTTTTAGGAGGTGAAGTGATGCCCCAATCGGCTAGATGTGAAGGGATATACCACATCACGCCTGCGCGGTGGATATTCAGTGGAACCGAGTAGATGCCACCGCCATAAGATAATTTGTCGATTACACTTTGAGGGAAAACATCAAACCAGCCTTCTTCCTTATACAGCCAAGTTAGGTCTTGCATGCGATCCGCAACCACCCATGTGCCGATGAGTTCTTGTCCGGCATGGACTTGGAAGCTATCGGGCGGATTGCCACCCAACATACGCGTTTTGAGTACAGCACGAAAGTTTACACCCGCGCCTCCCGTTACGGTGGCATTGATGACTTCCACATCTGGATAGTGTTGATTGTAGAGTTTAATGAGTGCTTCCAATGCTGGCCCTTCATCACCAGCCCACCATGAAAAAATTTCTAATTTGCCGCTAGGCATATCATCTTTGGATACTACCGGCTCAGCTAATATTTGGAGCAGCAGAATACACATTAGGAATACGAAGCATTTTTTCATCAAAAAGCCGCCTAATTTATTGACTCTTGCTTGGCTCACTCCCGCACTTTCTCACCCCGTCCGTAGAGGAAAAGCATCGCTAGAATCACTAAACCAAAAGTAATATCTTTAGCGGCGGGAGGCACTTGAACAATATTCAGCGCTCCATCTAGCAGACGTATGATGATGACACCAGCTATTGTACCCACGTATTTGCCTGATCCACCAAGAATGGATGTGCCGCCGACCACCACTGCCGCAATCGCAGGCAGTAGGAAGGGATCACCCATTTCGTTAAAGCTGCGTCCAGCGTTGCCCGCGAGCAGCAGTCCTGCCAGTGCATTCAAAGCACCGTTAAGGACGAAGATCATCACCAACACGCGCGGTGTTTTGATACCGGAAAGATAAGCCGCGATTTCGTTGTTGCCGACAGCATAAGTTTTGCGACCCAAACCACTGCGACTGAGGATCAAATATTGCATCAGCGAAACGAGTGCCCATAAGATTAAGGCGACAGGTAGAAATCCAAAAATGACTTCCGTAGCAGCTTTACTGAGGAGTTCGGGGGTTTTCTGGAACTGTGGTGCAGAACCCGTGTAAACGACAGTGATGCCTTTGAGGACAGCGTTCACGCCTAAGGTCAGGACCATTGAAGGAATGCGTAAGTAGGCTACACCGATGCCATTGACTAATCCGACGAGGACACCCACACCGATGCCCGCGGCTGCGCCAAACACAAGGCGATCATTTTGCCCTGCGGCAATAGAGGTTGCCAGTACCGCCGAGAGCGTAATCGTCCAAGGGATTGACAGATCAATATTTCCGGTTAGGATGACTGCCATCTGCCCAGCAACGACGATGCCTAAAAACGAAGCGAGGCGCAACTGTTGGGTTAAGAACGTCGGAGAAATGAAATTCGGTGTGATGAGCAACGTACCCAATACCAGCAGGACAACGATCATCGAATACGAGATGACGACACTGCGATTTTCGCGCTCCATGTTTGAGAAACGAGCCCACATAAATATATACCTTTCAGCAGCGTTAACGCATGGTATCGAGTCGATTTCGTACCGTGAAAATCCGGCTTGCCCCTGCCGCTACTGCCAGCAGAATGACTGTGCCTTCCCACAATGGTTGTTGCAATGGATTAACTCGCGCAAAGAAAAGAATTGAGGGAATAAGACGTAAGGCAAATGCACCGACAATTGTTCCTGCTACTCCCCCCGAACCGCCGAAGAGCGAAGTGCCACCGAGTACCACGACCGCAATAGATTGCAGCGTAAATACCGCACCAGTCGTTGCGTCACCGGAGCGGGTTTGAGCTGTCAGAAATAAGCCGGCGATACCCGCGAATAAGCCGCCGAGAACATACGCAGAGACCTTTGCCCGTTTGACGTTCACGCCGCTCATATATGCTGCGCCTTCATTACTACCGACCGCATAAACCCACATTCCCAAGCGCGAACGGCGGAAGGGAGTCCAAACAAGCAGCAGCACGATAACCAACAAGATGGCTGAGGCTGGAATAGTGTCGAACAAAGATTGAAAGAAGCCTGCAATACCCATTGAATTAGGAGTGAATAACGACTCTGGCAGCAGTTGCCCTACACGTTTTGTGAGTAAATCCCCATAAATATCAGGGACAAATCCGCCGGGGCGTGGGCGCAAAAAGAGCGCAATCCCGCTGTAAATCGATGAAGTTGCCAGTGTGACGATGATCGGTTGCAACCGTCCATAAACGACGATTACACCGTTGATGAGTCCGGCTAAGGCTGCCACAGCCAGCACGATAACAACTACTAGGATAATATGAAGGCTGCTGTCAGTTTCCACGAAAATGGCTGAGGCCAGCGAATTGCTCATACTGATGATCGGGCCGACGGACAGGTCAATGCCCCCTGTCGTCACAACCGTCGTTTGTGCCATGCCTGCGAATACCAGCGTCATGCTCTGGTTGGAGGTAGAGGTAATGACCGCTGGTGTGAAAAAACGTGCATTCAGCGAGGCGGTGACACCCAGAAGTGCAAATAAGATAATAAAGGCGATGCCCACTCGAAAATGCCGCTGAATGAAGCGCCGAATATTGGGAGAGGTCTGATCGGTTTTGATGGTCAAACTCATGTTAACTGTTGCCGTTCGTGACTAGCTGATTGAAGACCTAATGCGGCAGAAACGATACTTTCCTCGTTAATCTCGTCGCCTCTAAGTTCGCGGAAGATGCGCCCTTCATACAGCACGAGGACTCGGTCACACATCCCGACTAGCTCACTCAGTTCGGTCGAAAAGAACAACACAGCGGCACCATTATCTGCCAGTTTACGGATCAGTTGATAAATCTCTTGCTTTGTACCAACATCAATGCCGCGTGTGGGATCATGCAGCAGATAGATTTGGGCATTGGTGAGCAGCCATTTGCCAATAACCACTTTCTGTTGATTGCCGCCACTCAAGCTGCGAATAGGCGCATGAGGCGAACCGACTTTGACTTGCATCTGTTCAATCATTTGTTGGATGGTGCTGCGTTCTTTAGCGCCATCGACCAATCTAAAATGATTTAGCAAACGGTCAATTACTGACAGAATTGCGTTGTTACCCACCGACATCGGTAGGATAAGCCCCTCTGTTTTGCGGTCTTCGGGGATGAGTGCCATGCGATGATTACTGCTGGTGGCATTCGCTGGACTGATTATTTTCACATCCTGCCCGTTAATTCGAACTTTGCCGTGTACGCCGCGCAGCACACCAAACAGAGCAAATAACAACTCACCCTGTCCTTGACCATCTAATCCGCCCAAACCGACGATTTCCCCTTTGCCGACGCGCAGATTGATCTCGTGCAAAGTCGGTTCCCACGATAAATCATCCACTTCGAGCATAGGTTGATGAGTTTGGGATACGACTGGCTTCGGTGGAAAGACCTGTTCCAATTTGCGCCCAATCATGAGATGTACCATCTCCTCATGACTGACCGCGCCCATCGGGAAAGAGCCGACATTTTGACCATCACGAAAAATGGTCAAGGTATCCGCAATCTCTTCAACCTCACTCATGCGGTGTGAGATAAAAATCACCGAGTGCCCTTGATCGCGCATCCGACGGATGACTTCAAAGACCCGCTTAACATCCTGTACCGATAAGGCTGATGTTCCTTCATCCAAAATGAGGAGTTTAGGTTTGTGCGAGAAGGCTTTGACAATCTCGACCAACTGGCGCTGTGCCAATGGAATCTCTTTGACGAGGGCGCTGGTATCCAAATGTTCAAAGCCAAGTTCAGCACACAAAGCATTAGCTGCAACTTTGAGACGTTTGCTGCTAACAATTCCGAAGCGATTGGTTGGCGGATTCGCAATAAAAATATTTTCAGCGATGGAAAGATCAGGTAGTAAAGAGAGTTCTTGGAATACTGGAACTATGCCCATTCGGGCGGCTTCAGTCGGCGAGTGGATGACTGACGGGCTGCCACTCAATTTGATCGTGCCGGAATCAGGTGTAACGACTCCAGCGATAATTTTGATGAGAGTGCTTTTTCCAGCGCCATTCTCACCAAGCAGTGCATGAATGCTGCCCGGTTGGCAAACTAAACTTGCGTCATGAAGCGCAATGGTGTTGCCGAATCGTTTATTGACCAGACTTGCTTCTAAGAGGGGAGGGGTTTCAGCAACGGCTTGCACTACCAGCGTCTCCTAAAACAATAAGTAAAAGAAATGACCTACATTTATTCTGAGACTTGGAAAGGGGCACAGTTTTGTGCTGTGCCCTTATTACAACGACTTACGAAACCTTTACTGCCATGATGGCATCTGGGTCAAGATCGACACCGCAAACCGGAATCTTGATTGGGGTGAAGAAATCGGCTGGCAAGTTCGGAAAGTAATCCACACCTTCTTTGATCTCGTCGCTGGTCACCATCGGCAGCGGCATCGAGATGACACGGGGAAGCTCGCGCCCTTGCAGTAGTTCGAGCGCAGCCTGCATAGAAACTGCGACCATACCGGGGGTTTGTCCAACAGAGATGCCTTCAAATTCTTTATTGCCTAGTGCCATGCGGAAGCCGTTTTCAGCTTCACCAGCCATCGGTGGAAGTTTGGTAATTTTCGCATCTTTAAAGGCTTGGATGACACCCGGCCCACCACCTTGAACGAACACACCATCGACTTGGGCTTGTGTGGCGAGGAAGTCCGACACGACGGTTTGCGCGGTACCGCTGTCCCAACGACCCTCGAGTTCGGCAGTGATCTTAATATCGGGATACTTCTCAAACACGGCCTTCGCACCTGCAATACGATCCGAATCGACGCTAGTGCCGGGAACACCATTCACCATAATGACGTTACCCTTTTGCCCCATGCGTTTGACCAAATCTTCGGCCATCACTGCGCCGAATTCAACCTGATCTTCGTTGACGATTAAAGCATCTGGTGCATTGACGACACCGTCAAAGGAAATAACAGGGATGCCTGCGTCGGTAGCACGCTTGACAACTGCATCAAAGCTGGTGGGGTTAATGGCATTGATGACAATTGCATCGACGGGTAGAGAAATCATGTTATCAACAGCAGCGATTTGCGCCTCAACATCGTCACCTGTACTCACGACCACCAAGTCCTTAATCAAGGGCTTGACCGCGTCAGTTTGGGCAAATGCCTGTGCCATCTGGAGCATTTGGGTTCGCCACGCATTACCGATATAGGAATTGCTGATCCCAATAGTGAAAGGCCCTGTTTTGGCTTCGAGCTTCACCATTTTGTCATTCGTTTTAGCTGCGACAAAACACGCAGCCGGATCATATTTGACCGCTTCCGGGGTGGCTTCCGCAGTTGCATCTTGCGCGGCTGCGGGCATAACCAACAGTACCGTCAACAGTCCCACTAAAAGAAATGCAAAAAACCGTTTCATAAACTATACCTCCTAAAAAGCAAAAATGTTTGGATTGTTTTTGGAGTCCAAGACTCTCGCAAAACCTATATTTAGCGGTGAACACTGCCTAAAGGCTGTCCACCATCGGTAACCTTTCTTGAATTTGCAAAGCAAAACTATCAATTGCACAATGACAGTACAGTCAAGTATGGAGTTTCTGTTTTAAGATTGGGCTTAAAGTCTTGTATCTTTAATTATTGATAATTCATAATTATTCTAACAGAAGCATATTCCCAAATTTGACAATTTCATGCCAAAATGATGACAAATAATCTTACGACAATAAATTTCATACAGAATAGAAGACTATGGAAACTTATGAAGAATTACAGGAAATCTTTATTGAACAGGTCAAACAGGCGCTTGAAAGGTTGTATGATTTTCAAGCCCTTCAGGATAATGAGCTAACCAAACAGTTTGGCTCGCAGAAATTCGACGCTGCTAGCACTGGCACACATCAACTTCGTAGCCAACTCATTGATGCCATCGAATCCTTAAATCCGGGTCAAAACGTCGCGGCTCATTCGGGTACGATGCGTATCTATAATTTGATTTACATGCACTATGTTGGCCGGTTGACTATTCAACAGGTTGCGTGGGAAATTGGTGTATCACTGCGGCAGGCATATCGTGATTTACGACGCGGTCAAGAATTGGTGAGCGCGGTGTTATGGCATAAACTGCACAACGAAATACCGTCCATTGCTCCGGATACCTCTGTCAATGCCGAGCTAACCCGCTTAGAAGACAATACCTTGGTTACGCCGTTACAAGTACTCTTGGACAGCGCCATTCGCACTGTTCAAATCTTGGCGGATAAATATCGCATTGCTATACATATCGAAGCACCGACCAATCCAATTATGCTGACCACTAATCCTGTTATGGCTCAGCAGATTCTCACCCACATTTTGAGTCAGATTATTCAGCAGGTAAGACCATCTAGCCTCACAATCCAAATGCCGAATGACACGCAGTTTATCCGCATCCAGTACGAAAATAAGTCACATCCTAATGTCCATATCGAGCCCATCATCTTCCAAATGATCGAGCAAGTGAATTGGGAACTTGAAAATACTACCTACAACGACGTACAAATAATTGGCCTCAAGTCCTCCAAGCGCCGTGCCTTGCTACTCGTGATTGACGATAATGAGGGACTTATCCATCTCCTACAGCGTTATCTGACGGACGATGCTTATAATGTTATGTCCGCACCCAATACCGAAGCCGGGCTTCAAAGCATCACTCAGTTGCAGCCGGATGCCATCATTCTGGATGTGATGATGCCCGGTATTGATGGCTGGGAATTATTACAGCGCCTTAGAACCCGCAGAGAGACCGAATTTATTCCTGTAATCATTTGCTCGGTTATCAATGACCCGGAATTGGCTTTTGCGTTGGGTGCCTCTTACTACGTATCGAAGCCCGTCACTCGCGAAGCCTTACGTCTAGCTTTACAGAAGATTCGGGTTTAAAGGTGGCTCATACTATGGAAAATATTGCCTATCCTCAAGTATTAGCTGAATTTCGAGCTGATATTTTCCAACGACTATCCATCATAGTGGCGATTTCCAGCCTCATTACTGGTCTCGCGCTGGTTTTTATCGACCCGCTGCCGCATCACCTAGTCTTCATGTTGCAAGTATTTAGCTTATTTGTGATTTTTATGCGCCACCTCTCGTCGCAGCGTCCGAATCTTGCTCGCTATCTGTTCGCGAGTTCGCTGTACATCATTCTCAGCTTAAGCATGTTGATGCTACCTGTTAATTGGCTGCCGTTTTTAGTTGCCCCGTTGTTATTAGTCTCCGAATTGCTAACGTCAAGGTTGACCATTCTTGCAGGTGCTTTGTTTGTTGGCTTTGCAGCTTTGCTCGTCCATACAGGTTATGCAGTTTATCCCTTACAAGCAATTGTCTTGTTCACTTTGTTTGGCTATGGAGTAGCACATGGGAGTCTACGCACAATTTGGATGCTCTTGCATTGGTATCGATCAATGTTTGAGCGCAGCAGCATTTTGTTGGAGGAAACACGAAGTCATCGCGCTGAGTTAGTACAGACTTTAAGGTCACTCGAAATTGCGCAGGACGGCCAACAGCGCTTACAAACCCAACTGGTTTATGCCCGCCAACAAGCTGACGAAGCCCGACGATTAAAAGAACGTTTCGCATCCAACATTAGCCACGAACTGCGCACACCGTTGAACATTATCCTCGGTTTCACCGAGATTATGCATATTACACCGGAAATTTATGGGGCCGTGAACTTTCCGCCCAAGTTGCAGCAGGACATTTACCAAATCCACCGCAACAGTCGCCACCTGCTGGACATGATTGACGATGTACTTGACCTTTCACACATTGATATGACGCAGTTTTCGTTGAACTTCGAGCGAACTAATCCTCAAACCTTTTTGCAGGATACGGTTGATTTGGTGGGCCATTTGTTTAAAGACAAGCCGGTCGCGTTCAATGTCAAAATTGAAGAAAACTTGCCAGAAATTCAGATTGATCGAACCCGCATCCGGCAAGTGATTATTAATTTGCTTAACAATGCACAGCGCTTTACATTTACTGGCAGTGTGACCTTTTCGGTACACGCGGAGGAAAAAGAGGTCATTTTCCAAGTTATTGATACTGGCATTGGGATAGCCGAAAATCAGATATCGCTTATCTTTGAGGAATTTTTCCAAGTCGATTATTCGCTGAGTCGATCGACGGGTGGCGCGGGTTTGGGTCTAGCAATTACGCGGCGATTTATCGAGGCCCATAACGGGCATCTGCACGTCGAAAGTCAAGAAGGTGTTGGCTCGACCTTTACCTTTAATTTGCCTCTACCCGCGCCATTACCTAGCAATTCACAGTTGTCACAAAAAACGAAAGACGACAATCAGGAAACGTTATGGTTAGTGATCGACGCTGACCCACACGTCAGTAAACTGATCGCGCGGCACACACGAGCGGCTTCAATCATCCCAGTTGATGGTGTTGAACATTTGGACGAAGCCATGCGGCGTTACAGCCCGCAAGGTATTATTTTGAATATGCCTACAGATTCAACCATTTCACCTGACCTCAAAAATTTACCAATCCCAGTGGTAGTCTGTTCCCTACCGAGTACCACACAAATGGTGATGAAGCTTGGAGTCACAGCCTGTCTTTCTAAACCAATCTTGCCTCAAGAACTTATTCAATATCTCGAACCGTATCAATTCGTAAAAACCATTTTGGTGATTGACGATGATGTGGGGGTAGTGCAGTTGGTTCAACGGGTGCTAGAAAACAGTTATCCTCATCTGACAATTCAACGGGCATATAACGGTCAACAAGCCTGTGAGATGATGGAGACGATTACGCCCGATCTTGTGCTTCTTGATTTGGTGATGCCGACGGGCAGCGGTTTTGAGGTCATCACGACCATGAAAAATAACCCGCAGCTTCAAAATATCCCGATCATCTTATTGACGGCGACTCAATACATTTTTTCAGATGATGAATCGCGTGGCGAGTTACACATTCACCAAAAGTTCGGTCTAAAACCAATGGAGGTGCTTAAACTGCTAAACATGATTACACAGACCATTAATAATCAGTGAAAAACATCCACATAGATGTTAAGAAGGAGTAAGAAATTAGCACAGAGTATAGTGAAGATATAACTATTCTAAAGGAGCGCCGCGCCCTTGCTCAATTCGCCCTGCGAAAAGTGATTGAACCGTGCCTAGAGTCAATGAAATGTATCTCTCAGAGACTGTCTAAAAAGGTCAAAGAGCGAGACGGCGGAGCATAAGATGGGTCATAGCGGCATAGATGGAAGCCTCGCTGACACGGGGTAAGGCTTCATAATCCTTACTCAAACGTCGGTAGCCACCTAACCAAGCGAATGTGCGTTCCACCACCCAACGACGCGGCAAGACCTGAAAGCCTTTGACATCATCGCTGCGTTTGATAATCACTAATGTACAAAACAGATAGGTCAGAGCCCATTCCACTAATTTTCCGGCATAACCGCCATCAGCCCAAATCAGTTGTAAACCCGTAAAATCAGGGAGTAAACGGCATAACACCAGCAACGCGCCATCCCGATCTTGGAGGTTGGCAGGGTGAACAATCACCCGGAGGAGCAATCCCATGGTATCTACGACGATGTGCCGCTTCCGTCCATTGATTTTCTTATCCGCGTCATAACCGCGTGGCCCCCCTTTTGTGTCGTTTTGACCGTCTGACTGTCGATGATAGCGGTACTCGGTTGGGCTTCTCGTCCGGTTTGCAAGCGGACTTGCTCCCGCAGTCGGTCATTGAGGGCTAACCACACACCCTGCCGCTTCCCATTGCCGAAAATAGCCATACACCAATTGCCATTTGGGGAAATCATGCGGCAACGAACGCCAGCTACAGCCCGTCCGTAGAATACAGAAGATCGCGTTGACGATCTCCCGTGGATCTGTTTTGCGCGGGCATCCTCCCGCCTTGGCTGCCGGAATATACGCCTCGATTATTGTCCATTGTTTAGCTGTCAGGTCGCTAGGGTAACTTGCTCGGTTTGTCATCCCGTCATTCTAGTCCCCTTTTTTCCTTTTTAGACAGCCTCTAAGACTTTTGCTAAATCACGTTGTCGAATTTTGCGAGATAACCTTAACGAAAGGGAATCAGTCATTACCACCTCTTTGAGAGCTACGACAGCATTGATTAGAACATGCTTGCGGCCTTTATTCTAGCTTGGTGATGATAGTTCATTGATATGCTGCCTTAATCGGATGGGATAAACCAATCAGTTTTGTGTTTTCAGACTTTAGTAACTAGCCTGAACAAAGAATAATCTCACTAAAAAGTACAACCTCAACCGGATTAATGCGCTTAAAATTGTATCAAGAGTGGATTTGCTATGGAGCCTTATAACCCCCTGATTTTAGGGGGAGCTTGTAATCGCACTTTTGTGCTATTTTTGAACTAATCACGATGTCTTATTGGCACGTACACAAAACAAGATTGAATGGTTTTATGACGACTTGGAATGAAGCCTTTATACAGACTTTGGTTACTGACAGCGTGACCCTGCATGACGCAGAAAAGTTAGCGCGTTCGGGTGTGTGGAGTGCTACAGGTTGTGATTCCCACTCTGCTTGGGGATTTGTACAAGGCAGTGGTAAATCACCTTATCAGCTATGTATTGACATGACCGATGCGGCGACTAAATGTTCCTGTCCCAGCCGCAAATTCCCATGCAAACATGCGGTTGGTCTTATGCTCCTGCTGGCGCGAGGAACTATTTTAGCCAGCATCGAGCCACCTGTGTGGGTCACGACTTGGCTAGAAGGGCGCGAACGCAAGCGCGAAGCAGCTCCGCCCACACCTAAAGTGCCGGATACGGCTGCACAGGCCAAACGGGAAGCTGCACGCACTGCTAAAGTCACCGCTGGAATTGAAGAACTACGTCTTTTCTTAGAAGATCTGATGCGACGGGGACTCAGTGATCCCGCTGTAAAAAGTTATGCCTTCTGGGATCGCGTCGCCGCTCGTATGGTGGATGCCCAGGTGCAGCCAATTGCACGACGGTTACGTGCGCTCGGTGGTGTTCCATTCCAGAAAAAAGTCGATTGGGTATCCCTGCTGATGGATGAGATTGGACGGTTGTACACGCTCACTGAAGCCTATCAACGAGTCGAGTCGCTATCAGAATCCTTGTCACATGATGTACGCGCCGCCTTAGGTTTTAGCCTCAAACAAGATGAGGTACTGGAACAGAGAACGGGCGTGATCGATCAATGGCAAATTCTGGGAATTCAGACTGAGCAGGTCGAGCAGTTGATGGAACGACGGACATGGCTTTATGGTGAGGTGACTCAGCGCTATGCACTGCTGCTGGATTTTGCCCATCGCAGTCATCCATTTGATGCTCATTATCCCTTGGGGCAATCATTTACAGGCGAATTAGTATATTACCCGGGTGCTTATCCACAGCGTGCCGTCGTAAAGGAGCGAAAGGGTGATTATACCCCGATACCTTTTGGCCAAATCAAATTGGCAGTCTCAGTTGAAGCGATATTGGATACCTATGCTGATGCTCTAGCACTCAACCCATTTTTGCAATATGTCCCGGTAGGATTACAACAAGGCTGGGCGACCCGAAATGATTTGATCGATACCAAAGGGGTGAAGCTGCCTCTGAGTAAAGCAGCGCAGTCACCGTGGTTGAATGCAGTGATTGGTGGCAACTGGCTCCCCATCTTCGGCGAGTGGGATGGCATGTCTTTCCAGATAGCTGCCTTGGTTACTACTGATGGATGGACACAAATGAGGGAAGCATGAACACTTGGGCAGAATTGACAGATCAAGTGATGCTTGGCACACAGGGTACGTCCACATCATCCTACGAATGGGCTGCCTTCACACCAGAGCAAGCACTACTTAAGCAATTAGCGCTGGTAGGTGCAGCGCGTCGTGCTGGATTGATCGCGCAAGCCGTTCGCTCGATGCCTTTCATTGATCCCGCACCGTCGGAGATGCTTCTGCCGTGTTCAATGTTTGCACTCGATTGGTTAAAGAAGATAGATCGTGCCTCTTATGCCCGTGAACTCATTCGTGATTGGTGTCTCTTCATTTTAGAGCGACAAAAACGCGTACCACATATTGCCTTACCTTATGTATTGAATCTTGCTGCTACCCAATCACAATGGGCACCCTATCTACTCCCGCTGGTCGGTGAGCGTGGACGTTGGTTGATAGACCGTAACGAGGCTTACCTTGCCTTGCGACAGACAGAATTATGGTCTGTCGAAACGGCCTTAGAATTGAAACCCGCTGAAATTGCCGATGACAACAAAATACTCATTACCCTTCGTAGCCAGATGATGGAAGGACTTGCTCATGAATGAAGTACTGCGCCAACACGCCGAACAGCAATTTGCAACTGAATTGGCTGCCCTCAAGAAATCGGATAAGCACCCTAAGCCGCCGAACTGGGTACTTTCACCTTGGGCAGTTGCAATTTATTTGCTGGGTGGCAAGTTGGAAAAAGGCGTAACGATTACGCCCAAATACATCGGGGATCGCCGCATCATCGAAATTGCTATCGCGACGTTGGCGACTGATCGCGCTTTGCTTTTGCTGGGCGTACCCGGTACCGCCAAATCGTGGGTGAGTGAGCATCTAACCGCTGCCATCAGTGGAGACTCGACCTTACTCGTCCAAGGAACAGCGGGGACTTCGGAAGAGGCCATGCGTTACGGCTGGAACTACGCTCGCCTGTTAGCAGAAGGTCCGTCACGAACCGCGCTGGTGGAAAGCCCACTCATTCGCGCCATGCAGACTGGTCAAATCTGCCGCATCGAAGAACTTACGCGTATTCCAGCAGATGTGCAGGACACGCTCATCACGGTGCTTTCCGAAAAAACACTCCCTATTCCTGAACTCAATGCCGAAGTACAGGCAGTGCGCGGCTTCAATATTATCGCCACCGCCAACGACCGTGATCGCGGCGTGAATGATATGTCGAGTGCTTTAACCCGCCGTTTCAATACGGTGGTTTTGCCCACACCGGCAACACTCGATGATGAAGTACAAATCGTGCAGCAGCGCGCGAGTGCGCTCAGTTTTGGGCTGGAAATCCCCGCGAAATTGGATGGACTAGATGAAATCCGCCGCGTCGTAACGGTCTTCCGTGAACTACGATCCGGATTGACCTTGGATGGTCAAACGAAGCTCAAATCGCCATCTTCCACCCTGAGCACTGCCGAGGCTATTTCAGTTATTGTCAATGGATTATCCTTGGCCGCTCATTTTGGGGATGGACATTTGAACGCCGAAAATATGGCTTCCGGTATCATGGGCGCGGTTATTAAAGACCCTTCAGCGGATCATCAGATTTGGCTGGAATACTTAGAGACAGTGGTACGGGAACGCGAAGACTGGTCCGATTTTTATGAAGCTTGTCGGGCGATTACACAATGAGTGTGCATCTATTTGGCATTCGGCATCATGGTATTGGCTCTGCTCGCAGCCTATTGGCTGCCCTTGAGCTATTGCAACCGGATTGTATTCTGATTGAAGGCCCACCGGATGCTGATGCGCTCATTCCTTTGGTTGCACATGAAAGTATGCAGCCGCCGGTAGCATTGCTGATTTATGATCCGGATCAACCACGGCGGGCAGCATGGTATCCGTTTGCTGTTTATTCTCCGGAATGGCAGGCGCTTCACTTTGCGCTAACTGCCGGAATCGATGTGCGCTTTATGGATTTGCCACAGAAACACCGATTAGGATTGTTAGCTGTTTCTGAAGATAAGCCTGTAGATTCGGAACTTTCTGATGAAGATACCGAATCTGCCTTGGAGGAAACTTCATCGGCACGTTTGCCTTTTGATCCTTTAGGGGTGTTGGCTGCGACTGCTGGCGAAACAGATGGCGAAAGTTGGTGGGGAAGGGTGGTCGAAGAATCCCACAATCCGGTCGAGATATTTGAAGCTATTCATGAAGCGATGGTTTCGTTGCGCGCCGAACATAACATAGATGATTCTGTTGAACAGCATCATGAAGCCTTGCGTGAGGCTTGGATGCGAACAACCATCCGAACCGCCGAAAAACAATATGAGCGTGTGGCGGTGGTCTGTGGCGCTTGGCACACTCCCGCATTAGTCGAGCGCAAAACGTCAAAGTCGTCAGATAGCGCTTTGCTCAAAGGGTTACCGAGTGTCAAGACGGTGGCTACGTTTGCGCCTTGGACTTATAGCCGCCTCGCTTTGAGTTCTGGTTATGGCGCAGGAATTGTGTCTCCCGGTTGGTATCATCATTTATGGGAGACTCCTCCGACGGAAGTTCCCGCCCGGTGGCTGGGGCGGGTGGCGACGCTGTTGCGTGCGGAAGGAATGCTCGCTTCTACCGCGCAGGTGATTGATGGACTGCGCTTGTCACAGATGCTTGCGGGGATACGCGGGCGAGGTGTTGGATTGGATGAACTCAATGAAGCTAGTATTGCTGTTCTCTGTGCTGGTCGCACCGAACCTCTGGATTTGATTCGCACCAAGTTAATCGTCAGCAACCGCTTGGGCAGCGTCCCGCCGGACGCACCAGCGGTTCCTCTGCGCCGCGACCTGACCGCCCAACAGAAGAAATTGCGGCTTACTGTTTCGCCGGACGCGGTAACGATGGATTTGGATTTGCGCCAGCCGACCGACTTAACACGGAGTCAGCTTTTCCACCGTCTGAATATGCTCAACCTACCTTGGGCATCGACTGGCCGAGTCTCCACACACAGTGGGGGAACCTTCCATGAATATTGGACTCTCAATTGGTCACCCGAATTGGATATTCGCCTGATTGAAGCCAACGTATGGGGGAATACAGTAGAAAGCGCTGCCTTGGCGTTCGTGTACACCACCGCCGCGGAAGCCCAACAACTAAGCATCGTCACGTTACTGCTTAAGCAGGCTATTCTCAGTGCTCTGCCGCCCGCTGTCGATGCCATTGTCCAACGTCTCTCTAATTTGGCAAGTGTAACCCACGATGTCGGGCAACTAATGGATGCCACACAACCGCTGGTAGAGACTTTGCGTTATGGGGATGTTCGCAAGACAGATGCCAATCTGATTGCACCAGTACTGGAAAGTATCGTCGTGCGTATCTGTATTGGGTTATATGGGGCCAGCCTGAATCTGGATGACGACGCTGCCCGCCTATTCTATGAACGGTTGATAAAACTGAATAGTGCTTTGCAACTCGCACAGGATAATTCGCTGCTTGCTCGCTGGCACGAAGCACTTACCTCATTAACCGAAAGTGACTCGACACATGCCTTGCTAGCTGGTGCAGCCGTCCAACTGCTTCTCCGCACCGAGCGACTGAACACAATTCAAGTAGCATCGGGTATGCACCGTGCTTTCTCAATCGGACATGATTCTCTGTACGGAGCCAATTGGCTAGAAGGCTTTCTGACGGGTATGGAACATTCACTGTTGCGCGATGAAACGCTGTTTGCGCTCGTGGATGATTGGGTTGTCGGCTTGCCGGGTGAACAATTTGCCGACATCTTACCACTGTTGCGGCGCACTTTTTCCACCTTTGATGCTCCGGCGCGGCGTAATCTTTTTGAGCGCATTACACGGGGCGCTCGCCAAATAGAAGTTGAAGTGATTGATGAAGCGCGGGCGGCAAAAGTGTTGCCACTGCTGCGGCATATACTAGGGGTACAACCATGAGTGATCAAGAACGTTTGCGCCGTTGGCGACTAATTCTCGGCGAGGATAGCAAAGGAACGCGCGTTAACCTGAACGCCAATGATCAGGCGATAGATGCTTGTCTCGCCGCACTGTATGGCGGAAAACCAAACGGTGATAACAACGATATACGCAAAGGTGGCATGGAAGCCTCTAAGCCCAATGTAGCCCGCTGGCTTGGCGATATTCGCACCTATTTCCCGAAATCAGTTGTCCAAGTGATGCAAAAGGATGCTATTCAGCGCTTAGGGCTAAAACAGCTCTTACTGGAACCAGAAATCTTAGAATCGGTTGACCCTGATATTGACCTCGTGGCGACCCTCCTTTCGCTCAACCGTGTCATGCCAGAAAAAACTCGTTCCACTGCCCGTCAGGTGGTTCGCAAAGTGACACAGGAGCTTGAACGCCGCCTGAAACGTCGCACGGAGCAAGCCGTGTTAGGCAGTCTCAATCGTGCCCAACGCAATAATCGCCGCCCACGTCATAACGAAATTGATTGGAACCGTACTATCCGCGCCAATCTCAAACATTATCAGCCTAAATACAAGACCATCATCCCCGAACGGCGCTTTGGCTATGGACGCAAACAACAGCGCTTGCGGGATATTATCCTGTGTGTCGATCAAAGTGGTTCAATGGCGAGTTCAGTTGTCTATGCCAGCGTTTTTGGTGCGGTTCTAGCATCACTCAAGGCAGTAAGCACCCGTATGATTGTTTTTGATACCTCAGTAGTTGACTTGAGCGCAGATTTGCAAGATCCGGTTGATCTTTTGTTTGGCGTGCAGCTTGGCGGAGGAACGGATATTAATCGGGCCCTGGCTTACTGCCAATCCGTTGTGCGCCGTCCTAATGAGACAATACTTATTCTTATCAGTGATTTGTATGAAGGTGGCAACCCAACCGAGATGCTCCAACGAGCAGCAGCCATAGTTGGTAGCGGGGCGCAGATGCTGACTTTACTGGCACTCAATGATCGTGGCGCACCGAGCTATGATAACAATCATGCCCAAGCATTTGCTGCGTTAGGTATTCCTGCCTTTGCCTGTACACCTGATAGGTTTCCCGACCTCATGGCTGCGGCTATTGAGCGCCGTGATCTTCAGGCTTGGGCGAGCCAGCATATCGAGTCATGAAGATACAGCTAGTAAACTGAATAGAACCTTCCAGTTCAAATGAAGCGCGACGATAACATTGTCAAGATAATAATCAAATGGTTCTTGCCAGTGCAAAAATATCCTCGAGTTTGGCTTCAGCT
>JACDGI010000626.1 GCA_013821665.1 Anaerolineae bacterium | reverse complement strand
AGAATAGTGACTTGATTTTCGCCTTGACTTAAATAATAAGCCAAAGTCACACCCATCAAGCCACCGCCAATAACGCCAATCCGCATTGCTAGCTCTTTTTCTGCTCACTACGGGCCACAATCAAAACACCCGTAATAATAACGGCAAAGCCCAGAATACGGGGCAGCGTGACCTTATCGCCAAACAGGAAAGCACCGCCGAGCAGCACGGCCAAGTAGGTTAGACTCAGGAAGGGATAAGCAAAACTGAGATCAGCCTTTGAAAGGGCGAAAAGCCACAGCAATGTACTGACACCAAAAATGGCAATCCCGATGATCAGCAACGGATTGGTTGCCATATGAATTAATGTATCGACGGATAGCTGCAATTTGCCAGTAGGAGAAGCCTGACTAACACTATTCATACCGGCTTTAAGGATAAGCTGACCGACAGCACCAAACGCTACACTAGTTAGCACCATACCTAATGATTGCATATTTGCGCTGGTGGGATTTTTCGTTGTATCCGGCGATACCGAGGTCGATTTAAGGGCAGCCATTTGAGAAATCATCCTGTTTATAGTGAAATAACATGTTATGGCAACAATACGCCCATTCCCTTACACCAACCTTTCGGCAAACTTAGGGATTGCGTATGTTAATAGAGGGTTGAAAGGGTACGAATGCCGCACCCTTTCGCTGTTAAGTTTAGTGACGTAACCGAATGAATAACACGACGGCACCACAAAACAGAGCCGAGATAAACATCCCACCCAGTAGCGTCTGAGCGACATAATTATCTTGTGTGGTGACAGTCAAAGTCGATTGCACACCGACCAAAGTTGGGAAGGGTGTCGTGGTCGGTTGAATATTTACGAAAACGGTCGCTGTGGGCAAAGGAGTCAAGGTCGGTCGGAATGCGCGGGTTGGCTCCAGTGCCATGTTCCCGCTCAGGTAGCTGTAATACACCTTTAGGATACAGGTGTTACAGGATGAACCCGGCACAATACCACGATTAAACCAAGTGAGATGAATATCGTTAGAAGGGCCAACGACGGCTTGCGGCCATTCGGGGCGCTCATCGGTACTGTAGAAAATACGTTGAGGTTCAACCCAATATTTCGACGATGGAACATACGTTATATCATAAAGTTGATCATTCCGTTTTACATCGAGATTGACCTGACCGACTGCAAATAGATGTACGATACCCAAGTGATCGGTCAGAAGCGCATAGTGATCGAGCGAGCTTGCATTAATATCCCGCGCAAATATGCCGGGAACCGGTGCAGGGTCTGTCCATGTCTTCCCAACATCAGACGACAATTGAAAGTAAATATTGCGGTCAGCATTCGTCGAATAACGCCAAACCATCATTAATGATCCGTCACGGAGTTCGGTCAGATTCCCCTCAACGGGTTTACGATCCTCTAAAGCGCCACCATCCAAGATAACAGGTTTAGACCAGCTTAGTCCTTGATCATCCGAGTAAACCATTCGTACATCAATGGGCTGCCCACCACCACTGTACCAGTCTGAACCCTCATCCCATGTAATATAGAGTCTGCCGGATGCGCCCTGCTGTATCCTTGGCCGGTCAGAACCGCTGTCGGCTTCGAGCGAAATCGGAACCAAATCGCTCCATGTTTGACCGCCATCCTTCGAGCGCTTATAGAATAAATCATAACAGGCAAAGCATTTTGCACCTTCGGCAAACACTTCGGTCGATCCTTGCACTGCTCCGGGAAGATCACTGCTGCCACTCATGACAAGATGCAGTGTGTCATCCTGACCGGCAATCATATCTAAGTAGTAGCCAGCACCCCCAACTTGATTGGGTGGTGACCAATTTTCCGCACTCGTTGCACCCATGACAGGCGCACTTGAGACATAATGATTAGTCGAACCTCTGAAAGCGGCATGGAGAATGCCATCGCTGGTTACAGCTAACGCATTTCGAACGGTGAAACCACCATCACCCGTGTAAATAACATCACTGGGTGTCGTCCACGTTCCATCACTTCTACGCATCATATAGGTCATGACATCATGACCGATTTTATCCCCTGCATCATAGGTGCCGTACCATGTCACATGCGCATTATTCTGCTGATCCAAGACTACAGATTGCCACCATCCATCGCCCAAAAATTTAGGTGCCGTCCACGCTTGCTGAGGTGTATCTTGCCCGGAAACGGGGATGGAAGCGAAGGATAGCAGCACTAAAAGGCCTACAAAAAACAGAGTGAACCATTTACGTGACATTGTATATGCTCGAAATAAATGAAAGTTATGTGGCATCAGGCAAAGCCAGTGATTGTGGAACAGAAACTTCGGTCTCATTTACTGCGCCTTCAAGGTTAGGCGTAAAATAGTACAAAGCGATTGTGAGACCCGAAAGCATCCATGACCAGATTGTGTAATCAATACCTGCTAAAGTCTGTGTATAGGGGAATGGTGTGACCCAATCACCCAACATCATGCTGATGAGTATGGCTGGATAACAGGCCACCAGAGAGTATTTGAGTGCGCCAAGGAAAGGATCATCAATTCGCTTGCGGAACAACTTCCAGACCATCCAACCCTGCCCAACCCACAAGGCTATCCATAAGGCAAAGCCAACCACACCTGTTTGGGCAACAATGTCGATGTAGTTATTGTGTGATAGGTCGGCTGTTCCAACTGCACTGTCATAATAGCCGTAGGCATGAAAATAATATTCATACCCCGCTGGACCAGCCCCAAATAGAAAATGCTTCTCCACAACGCCCAGAGCACGCCCCCACGCGACCGAGCGTGTGTTACCGGATACCGATTGTTCCTCGCCAAAAGTCTGGTTCACAAACGCTGTATTAAACGCACCCCAAATAAGGATTCCTAAAACCGCAACCGCGGCAACTTTGCGCGAATAAAGGAAAAGGAGCATTCCGGCAACGACGACAACAGGCAACCATCCACTTAGCCAATCAAGGCCAAGCCCTAAAGTAATACGCGCCCAAATCCCAACTCCCACTAACAAAAAGACCTTCACATACCAAGGTAGTTTCTTATTGAAAAGTATTTGCCCAAGACATAATGCAACAAACCATGTTGGAAATTGCCCCTTAGAGTTTAAGGGAGCCGGAACCGAACCCAAGACAAGACGCAAAACGCCCATAACAAAACCGATACCGATAAACCACCATGTGAAAGTTCTGAATGCATTTTTAGTTCGAAATGCATTGGCGAACAAAATTAAGGTTAATGGAGAGACGACTAAAACGATGGCTGTCATCAATCGGACGAGAGATTTTTGTGCGAAAAGATAGCTAGCGCGCTCTTCAACAAAAGCCCCACTCCAGATGTAAGAAATAAGGACTACGATGGCAAACAATAGGATCGGCCAATTGGGTGTAGCGACGTGTATATTAAAATTTCGATCCACGATGAGCCGCTTAAATAACCAAACTACCGACCATAAAATTAACATCAGAAACGTGAATGTTAGATTTGTTCCTGTGCCCGTGTTGATACCAGCATTGACCAAAGTAGACAGCATAAAAATGCCAAGTGCCGTAATTTGCATATTCCGATACATAAATATGCTCAGTGTTAGCCCACCCATAACAGCAACCAGTAAGACGGCCTTGAGAATGCTGTTGAACTGTTTAAAGTCGATGTCACGACTTAGGAAAGCAGAACCTATGGTAAACAACATGCACATGCCAATAAATATGACACGGATTGTAATATTGTAATTGCGGTCAAACAGCCAGTAGCGAAGCCCACCAATAAAAGAGAAGCGCCGCATAACACCTGTAAACATAAATTGATCCTCTAAGATAACTCTGAGAGCGACCTATGAGTCCGCATCATCGGTTGGGTTAACATCACGCGCTGAAGCCAATAATGCGTCACGCTGATTACCGAGCAAATCGCGCAATTTTCCGCTGGACAGTTTGCCCGTGCTATTTTTAGTTGGCAAAACAACTTGAGGATTATTTGTAACGATTTCGTGGCGCGGCAAATGTTCGAGCATTTGCGAAATCTCAGTTTCGGAAATCCAATCGCGGTGATTACGTTTTTCGGACTTTATAAACCCGGTACGCACCCATTCTTGCATGGTTTCCTTGGTAACACCGAGTTGAACCGATGCTGCGGCGAACGAATAGAGACGGATGCCACTAGGGTCAATCATGACATTACTGTTACGTCCCGGAAAGGCGGTGCGCTTACCCGCATTCAGCATTTCTTGATCGAGTTTTTCAGGGTTAATCGCCAAATTACGGCGGTAATAAGGCTGGTTGTAGGTACTCGTCAATTGCAAGGCAATGCGGTTGAAAACAATGCCGTAGATGTTAACGGTACGATTTGTGCCTTGGCGCAAGGTCTGTAACGTGTGACGCAGCGAACGACGCGTGCCACGCTGTCCATGAACAACGATGACGACACCATCACTATGTTCGGCCAGAAATGCCGAATCTGGCCCGCCAATGCTAGGGACAGAATCCATTACAATCGCATCAAACTTACCTTTTAGAAGTTCAATTAGCTCACCGAGGCGCGGCTTACTGAGCAATACTGCGGGATTTATACTGGCACGACCGGCTGTCAATAAGGTCAAGTTGTCATACTTACTGTCCAGTAATGAGCGAGAAAGTAACACACCCAGATCATCACGACCAGCCAAAATATCTGAAAGTCCCATGACGTTGGGCAAGCCAAAAAACTCGTGTAGATTTCCCTTACGAATATCGCCGTCAATTAATAACGTTCGAAGGCCCGATTCAGCCGTTACTAGCGCAAGATTAGCAGAAGTAACCGATTTACCATCACCAGAATCAAAGCTGGTAAT
>JACDGI010000035.1 GCA_013821665.1 Anaerolineae bacterium | reverse complement strand
TCCGTTAGAGAGAAAATAAGGTCGATTACACTGTACCCACTTCTCTTCGGGACAGCAACATCACCGACAATAAGCCCAGCAATCCGCAAACAACAAATCCCGCTGTTAAACCAAATGCTTGGGAAATCACCCCGATTAAGAGTGGACCCAGCATGTCCCCAAATTCCTTAAACGAACCCGCAACCCCCATTGTTGAACCGAGTTGACCGGCCTTTGCCAGTTGGCTTATCATCGTATCGGTATTCGTCCAAACCGTGCCGATGCCCATTCCGGCCAAAATGACGACCACTATGAGTACCAATCCGCTGCTAAAAGCGATCAGGATAATACCCATGCCGGATGCCACCAGTCCGGCTTGTATGGTCCGTATCGGGTTTGCACGATCAGCCAGGATTCCTGCAACGGGTTGGATGAGCAGATAACTTAAGGCTGCAATCGTTAAAACCAGAGTCGATGTACCGGCATCGTAGCCCAAGGCATCGACACGAACGGGTAAGAACCCAAACAAGATACCCACGAAAAACATATTCACGACAATGACCGCATACCACGTCCACAAACGCGGTTGTTTGAATACATCCAGCAGAACAGAGAGTGAGAAATTATCGTCATCATCCAGTGCTTCACCCCCTAGCTCAACCGCTGGTTTAGGTAACAGAAGAGAGAGGACAAAGGCTAAGCCACCGATCCCGGCAACAGCATAAAAGATCGCCGCAAAATTACTCTGGACAATGATCGCCTTGCCGACCAGCGGACTAACCACATAGCCCGCCCCCTTAATGACGTTATAGATGCCATACGCTCGCCCCCGATTATCGGTAAAGTACACCCCAACCAGCGCCAGCGACACCGCAGACAGGGCGGCTGCCCCAATCCCTTGAAGAAAGCGCACGAGCAGCAATAAATTGGGACTGATATAGGGATACAGGAGAGAAGCCAAGGTAAAGAGCGCAATACCCATGAGCATCGTCCGTTTCATGCCGAAGCGATCTGCAACCGTACCAAAAACCGGTTTGGCAACAATCTCGGCAAAATCATAGGCGGCGATCAACAAACCGATGACGGCCAGACCCACCCCGATTTGTCGGGCATAGTCCGGCAAATTGACCGCGACCACATGCGCCCCAAATGAGGTTACGAACCCCACAAAGCCGAGGATAAAAATCGTCCACAAGCGAGGTTTATTGGTAGATTTATTCATGCTGCTAGCCTCAAACACGTCGGTTGGGGGGACCAAAAGTATCTTTATTCTTCAGGCAACCCGTGTTGCACATATATTGGAGAGTATACGCATAAAGTAGGGTGAGGAACATTTGCGCTTCTTGCTACGCCCTATGATCTCAAAAAGTAAACCCCTCCTATCCCAAGCTGCTGTTAAAGACCTATGCCAGTTTGTCATCCCGGCATCCTAAAAATTCATGAATTTCACGCCCTCTTGGTTGGCATACGACCCAATTAACCCTACGCTATAAATGATGGTATAGGGCTTGATCGCCGAGAAGGTTGTATCATGTTTTCCACCCGTGTTGAAACCGATAGTCTTGAAATCAAATTGAAACAATTCAAAGTCATCCAAGAAGCCGCACGCGACCTCATGCAGCAGGAATATCGGCAGCAAGCGGTATCAACCTATGTCTCAGTATCCGAGCAGATACTCGCCATTGAATTGGAGTTAATGGCTCGACAAGAATGTCTTTCGATTTGGGATGAGTGAGAAGGCCACCATGAGCAAAATTGAGCAATTAGAACGTACTGTATGGGAAAAGCGTCCCTTAATTTTACACACCTGTGCCGCATATGAATTAGTACCCGATGACCATCACTTTTACAGGGTGACATGGTTGGGTGACGAGCCGACAAGCTTCTCTCGCTTCGAGTTTACAGGTGTCATTTCCGGGGGATATGAAATTCAGATAACCGATAAATGGAGCGCGAACCTGACCGCCTTGGAAGTTGACGAATGGGTGCTGGTTTTCAGCAATACTAACCCCTTTTAGGTCGCTGCCAGAGCATTTCTTTTGCAACTGTGTTCAGCCGGGAAGAATAGATCATCCCTTGGGTTTGTACATTCAAAGTTAGAGACGCATGACTCCTGCTATCCTATTGCTCAGAGCAACGCTCAAGAACAAAAAGAAAAGAGACTAACCGATGGGAACCGTATCTAACACAACAAAAGGCTTTAGGCGTTTGATACTGGGCATCAAACTGATGGTGGTTTTGGTATCTTCAACTTCAATTGCCGCTGCGCAGGCGGCGCAACCGTCCTGTATGCCCCCGGATACTGTACCAAGTGACCGGATTACCGAATACACGATCCCAACGACCAATAGCGAACCTTGGGGAATGACTGCCGGGCCAGACGATGCCCTCTGGTTTGGTGAAGGCACAAATATCGGACGCATTGCCATCGATGGCACAGTCACCGAATATCCATTGCTGGTGGCGCACACTGACCTCCACTTTTCCCCTTCAGGTCCCGATGGACTTGTCTCAGGACCAGACGGAGCGATCTGGTTCATTGATGACATTCAGAACAAGATCGGGCGCATGACGACGGAAGGCGAAATCACCGAATATGCGATTCCTTCAGGTATGGAAACCCAGGACAATAATTACTTACCGTACACCACAAGTTTACCTCGTGGGCTGGTCGTAGGCGCGGATAATGCCCTGTGGTTCACCGAGCGCCTCACTCACAAGATTGGACGCATCACTGCCGAGGGCAAAATTACGGAGTACCCCACGCCAACACTCGGCAGTGGCCCGCTCGGTATTGCTCTGGGATCAGATGGAGCGCTGTGGTTTACAGAGGACGGACGGAGACAGATTGGGCAGATCACAACCGACGGTAAAATCACCGAATATCCGCTTCCCGAATCTGAAAATGGCGGTCCTGCGTTACGTATCGCGGCAGGGTCAGATGGCGCTCTGTGGTTCACCGAGAACTATCCGCCCAAGATCGGACGGATCACGACCGACGGCGACATCACCGAGTTCGAGATGTGTCCGGGCACGGGTCCAGTCGGGATAACAGCGGGACCGGATAAGGCGATCTGGTTCACCGAATATAACGGTAACAGGATTGGTCGGATCAGTATAGAGGGTGCAATCACTGAATACGTGATTCCAACCCCTAGAAGTAAACCTTACAGTATCGTGGCTGGGCCAGACGGTGCGATCTGGTTCACCGAACTCTACGGCAACAAGATTGGACGGCTTCAGCCTTAGGGGTCGTGCCAGCGCCTACGGTTGTTAGGTTTAGTTCCATCACTTTATTAAGAAAGGGGATGATGTCCTAGTCATGGCACAACTGCTGGGGATCAGGACGGAATCGCTTGTGAGAGTTTGCCATGACTGACAAAGAGACTCTCAAAGGTGTGATTGACCGGTTTGAAGGTGACTGGGCGGTGATCGAACTGGATGGTGAGATCGAGCCGCGAAATATTTCCCGAAAGTTGCTGCCGCGACGTGCAAAAGAAGGCGATCACGTTCAACTCGAAATAGAACATGGGAACGTCACTAAGGTACAAGTTGACCCCGAAGCAACACAGGCGGCTAAGGAACGAATCAAAGAGAAGATGGAACGGCTGCGGCGGGGTGAACACCTGCGTGATGATGATTAAAATATCCCTTGTTTTCCTCATTCATAACTTGTAACTGTCAGTATATTCTGACGGTTTGACCATGATTACTTTCCATCCGCACAACGAAATATCTGCATAAAGCTGGTCTGTAGCCTTCGGGTTCATTAGGCGCTGATGCTCTCCGGTTCGAGAATAGGTCAAGAACCGTCTTCCAGCATCCGTTCCAGCCATTGACGCTTGACTGATTCCAGTGTTTCAACGGCTTCGGTAACTGTTTCGCCGTCAACAATCAATCCGGGGAGCAATGGGATTTGCGCGTACCAAAACGCTTTCCGTGTTCAAATGCCGGTGTTATGAGAACAGGATATGGCAGGGATATGTAATAGACTGTGGTTAAGACCACAATCTACCTCCCTATTTAAGTCCTAGGGGAATTCGGCTGGTTCGGCAATCACGTCTCCGTCTTCCAACATCCATGCCATAAACTCCCCCTTCACGTATTCCAGCTCCGCTATGGCTTCCTCGACGGTTGCGCCGTCAACCATCATGCCACCTAATACCGGGATTTCGGCATACCATTGAGTGTGATCGCCTTCGGTAACGGGCGTTAGAAGAATGGGGTACGGCAGTGCCATGTAGTAGGCCAAATCCTTGATAATCACTTGGTTTCGGGCTTTTTCTTACTCATTGCTTTTCTTCCCGTATGTGGACGTTATTTCTACGGATAGATTGTACATAAATTGAGAAGTTGCTTACAACCATAATGGGTGCGTCATTTATCACCTTTCGCTGTCCTGCCCTGCCCCGCCCTACAGTGATTATGCTTTCGCGTTGACCCCGATATGAAGCCACAGCAGCCGTGGAATTTGATCTCAACGCTTACTACACTGTACGGAGGTGGCGAAGATGACCATATTCTTGGTCTCCGGGTCAAAGGCACAAATACCCTCAACGAGCAGCCGGTCAGATGAATTTGTAGCGGCTACTTCAACTGCAATCCACTGTTCGAGCGCGGCATAAACGACAACCACAGCGGGTGTGGATGGCGGTTTGGGGATTCCGCGCGGAAGCTGCCGCCTTTGCGGTCGAACACAAACTGAGTGAGCTGGTCGCAGCCTATTGCAACGTCGCAGGTCATGCTATTGATAAAGAAAGGAATGCTGGTTATCCATTCTTGTCCACAGCACGCACTTTTTGTTCGACTTCGTACAGCCGTACCCGTTCTAAAGCCTGTGCGCAGAGTTGGGCTAAGGCCGTAAAGAAGGCTTCTTCATCCGGGTTACGCAGCTTTTCAATCGGAAAACTTAAATTGAAGCCCCCGATAATTTTCTCGTTGATTTTGAGGGGAATACAAACGGTGGAACGGGTTCCGTTTCGTTTAATATTGTCGGCAAAGTGCGGATAACGCGTCATATAATCTTCCAAGGTCTCAATCCAGATGATGCGGTCCATACGCACAGCATCGCTTACCGGCCCGGAAAAATCCACCGGCGTGCGTCGATAGTTTTGGATGCTCTCCTCCGATAGGCCATGCAGATTGAGAATTTCCAGCATGGTTCCTTGCTCGGCCAACACCATGACCGTACCCAAATTTGCGCCTAAGGCTTTTAAGGCTTGTTCGACAACAACTTCGGCAACCTGATGGGCCGTGAGTGCTTGAGAAAAAGCCGCTGAAAGCTGCAACAGAAGATTGATGCGTTTTTCGCTTTGGCGGCGCTCGGTAATATCATGGAAAACCAGGATAACCCCCACGATCGTGTGGGATTCATCAAAAATAGGCGCACCACTGTCGTCGATGGGTATCTCGCGACCATCATGCGACAGGAGTACGGTATGATTGGCTAAGCCCACCACTTTTCCATCCCGCAGCACCTTAGTGACCGGATTTTCTACTGTCTCCCGTGTCTCCTCGTTGACAATTCGGAATACGGCTTCCAAGGGTTTGCCCAACGCATCAACCTCTGTCCAACCCGTTAAAGTCTGGGCGATAGCATTCATAAATTTGATGCATCCCTCGACATCAGTTGAGATTACGGCATCACCAATGCTGGCTAAGGTAATCCGTAAACGCTCCCGTTGATCCTGGGCTTCATGAAACAAACGCGCATTGTCCATTGCAATCGCGGCTTGGGCGGCTAAGCCTTCAATAACCCGTTCATCTCGTTCCGTAAAAACCCCGGCCTCTGAATGCCCAAAAAATAATCCGCCGATGACTGCTTGCGATTGCGAAATGACCGGAACGGCTAAATAGCTAGACACCGCAAAATGCCCTTTTGGCATACCGTTGTAAGGGGCATTATGCCCGTAACGGGGATCTTTCCGAACATCATCCATCCGTACCGTACCCTCACCCCGAAAGGTCGGGCCAAAAATATCGGTGTTGCGCGGCATGGGAAATTGCGAAAAGGTATTTTGGGGCACGCCTGAAATAGCGTACAAAGTGTAGGATTCCCCGCGTTTATCCAGCACATTATAAAAAAAGGCACCGATTTCAGCCCGTGACAACTCGGTTCCGGCATCGGTGACGACCTGCACCAATTTTTGTAGATCAAGCTCAGCCGCTAATACCTGACCAACCCGATGCACCGTTTCAAGGATTTGGTAATTTTCGAGTAAGGCCACCTCAGCGCGTTTCTGACGGCTAATATCACGGGTAATAGTGAGAACGCTTTCAACCTGATGTCGCTGATTGAACTCTGGGACGAGCAGGGATTCGTATACCCATTTACGACCCAGCGCTGAAACCCCATATTCGATGGTTTTTTCAACGCCCTTCTCAAATACCAAATCCAGTGCATTTTCCCAGCGTGTGATGGCCGGCTCCGGCATTCCCATTTCACGACTGGTATGACCCAGATAGGCTTCAGCGGGAATAGCACTTGCAAGCTCAATGGTTGCATGGACATAAGTATGGCGAAGGGTGCGGTCAAAGCGGGCAATGACGGGCTGCGGTTTTACAGTGAGTAAGGCGCTGATTTCATGTTCACGCAGGCGCAGCATTTCTTCTAACTTTTGCTTCTCCGCAAGAAGTTGCTCTCGGGTTTGATTATCTTGATCCATCGCAACCTCTGACTGCCGTTTAACACGTCGGCATTATACATTACCGTGATTGCGAGATGAAATCGTTCATGCCGTACTCGTTAAAATGGGAGTTACCAGACAACCCTCAATCGAGGGGACAGCATGAACCCTAACTAACAATCATGGTATCGTTGTTCCTTTTGTATGGCAGAAAATGTCTTCTTTATTCTATTACGAAAAAATCTTAATTCTTTTCAGCCGTCTTAATTCTTTGTTTGTGAAATATACTTTAATTCAGCTGCGCTAGAGTTTTATCTAATATGGCGTAGTGGATCTATAGACGTGTCCAAAGTAAAGGATTATGTATGAAGAAGTTGATATCGGGTTTTATTGTTTTAGTGATGACAGCTGCGCTGAGCGTGGGTCTGGTATCAGCACAAAACGACAACGGAAAGTCTGTAGATCGCACAGACTGGCCCAAAACGTTTACCATTTACGCTGATGAACCTGTGCGTACCTATCTAGAACGCACTTTAGCGGTAAAGGTCCAAGACTTCAAAGCAGACACCTATAACGAAGTCATTGAAGGGATGCGGGCGGATAAAGTCGATGCTTTTGAGGTTGGCCCTCTCTCGTACTTACTGGCCGCTAAAGTTGCTGGTGCCGAAGCCATTGCTGTGGCTAATTACAGCACCACAGTTGATTTGAAAAGAAATCCTGGATACTACAGTCTCATGTTCACAGTCAAAGGTTCGGGTATCGCCAGCATTGATGATTTGGAAGGTAAACGCATTGCCTTCAGTGAATTGGCTTCGACCAGTGGCTATCTTATCCCTGTAAATGATGTCATGACAGCCAAAGGCTTTGATAAAAAGAATCAACTCGACACGTTCTTTGATAAAGTGGTGTTGACAGGCAGTCATCCTGATACGATTTTGTCTGTTTCTCATGAAAAAACTGACGCGGGTGCAACCTCCGACTCTCAATTGGTTTCACAAGTCGATGAAGCAGGTCTTAAGGTGTGCGGTGTCCCAGCGGGCACGCCAGTAAATGAAGCTGTGTTCGTTTCGGCAATGACTGACAAGGAAATTATGGCAATTTATAATGATTGCCCGGATGGTGACATCGCCGTTTTCCATCAATCTTCTCTAATCCCCTCGACACCATTTGCTATCAAGGGCAGTTTACCGCAATCCTTCAAGGATGCTGTTCAAGCGGCACTGTTGGACATTGCCAATAATCAAGATACGGTCAATACAATTGGGGCGTACTATGTTGATCCCCGCAAGATTGATAGCAGTCTCACCAGCATAGATGCCTTCTATGATCCGCTACGTGCAACCGCTAAGCTGCTTGAAGTGGACTTGACCGCTAATTAATGTCAGGTTGATACTGTTGGCGACCTTGTTTTCAGCATGAACACTCCAGCTTTTTCTCCCCGATCTGTGTACAAAGCCGGGCGCATGGTGAGGATTTGAGATCGCCAACAGCATGTAGTCAAAATTGATTCTTGGCACCGACGACTAAACATGTTCAGGGTGTGGTCAACGGCATAACCTCATCTTGCGTGATGGTCAATGGACAGCAAAAGGACGAAAACGCACCCTAACATGCTTCACAGAAGGAAGCTTGGGTGAAGCAAACGGGGGATATTGGCTACAAATTAAGCATTTTGGGATTATTTATCTGTCTCAAGTTGCTTCACGAAAGGTCAAAACCGATCATTGATACTTTTAGGACTCTTAAAAGTATTTAATTATTCAACTCTGTGCCGAATTTTGACCATTTTACGAATGTGCTTCACAGTAGATTCGTAAGTTGAAGCTCCTTAGCGTGGGTTTTCGTCCATTTGCTGTCTATTGACCTAGTCCGCGCGGTTGAACGCGACTACCCTCTACCCCTTGCAATCTCTGTGTTCGTTTCACCTCAATCTGTGATTCACTGAATCTGGTGTTAAGGGTTCGGAAGGCTTTTTGCTTTATACTCAAGATTATATTCGTTTTAATCCTCCCCTATTTTGTTGCCAGATTATCGAAAAACGAATAGAGAATGAGGTTTGACTTGCATATCGAATTTACGCAAATCGTCGGTATTGCGCTGGTCTTTTTTAGTCTGATCTGGCTAGTCTTAAGTATTATTACCCTTGTCAGCGTATCAAGCCGACGGCAGCATTCGAGTTTCATCCTGCTCCTTCTGGTCTTGCTTGGTTTCGCTATCTATCTGGGTTTAACGGCCAGCACCCCTTTCCGGCGAGCCTATATCAACCTCCCGATGCGCGAAATGGCTGAGGCACTGATTCAAGACGGGTTAGGTTTTGTGCTGGGTGCGGCCGTCGCGATGTTGATCTATGTGGTGGCACGACGTTCAGAACGGTCACACTATTGGCGCTTTTTGCTCATTTCCAGCCTTGGATTGATCGTGGTTTTTGGTGGGGTGTTGTCGTGGTTGTATATGACTACTTTCGTGCCTGATCTTGACCAAGTGACCACTGATACGACGGCCACTAGTGGCATTTCAATCGCCGACAATATTCCGATCAGCTTCTTTGAGAATAAGGTCGTCAAAGCACCCACCGCGATGGAACTCGGCCCCAACGGCGAGTTATATGTTGCCAGCCTAAATGGATTCATATGGGTGCTTAAAGATACCAATAACGACAATGTGGCCGACAGTGTGACTGAATTCGCCAGCGGATTGACGAAGCCAGAAGGTCTGGCATGGAGCAAGGACGGATTATACGTCAATGTGGGCGGGGCGCTGATCTTGCTGACCGATACGGATGGTGACGGTAAAGCCGATAAGACCAAGACGATTGTTGATGGATTCCCATCGGAAAGTTATGCGTTTCATCAGAATAACGGTTTGACGTTTGGGCTGGACGGACGGCTGTATATGGGTTCCGGTTCGACGACCGATCATCGGCCTGAAACCAACCCTAAATCCGCACGAATCTTCTCAATGAATCCGGACGGTTCAGACTTCAAGGTATTCGCCACAGGCGTTCGCAATCCATATGGCTTTATTCCCGCGCCGGATGGCAAAGGTTTTTTCGCGGTGGATAACGGGTCGTCGGGTTGTATTGACACGGCCAGCGAAACCGATAATTGCAGCAATCCCATTGATGTGCCGGAAGAGGTCAATTACATTTATGAAGGTGGCGATTATGGTTTCCCGAAGTACTTCGGTATCCCGCCCCAGGATTCAGGTACCGAGCCGCCGATTGTCACCCTGCCCGATCATGGTGCGCCAACCGGTATTGAGTTGTATAAAGGCGACAAACTGCCCGCAAAATATGTGGGGCGGTTGATCGTCTCGATGTGGCTGCGAAACGAAGTGTATTCGATTATTCTATATAAGCTGGATGATAAGCACTATACCGGCGAAGTACGGCCTTTCATCAGCGGACTGCTGGGGCCATCAGCGGTTATCAATTCACCTAACGGCGGCCTGTATATTGCGAGCTTTTCGGGCAATGCTATTTACTATGTAGGCAACAAATAGGACGGCACTTGTCCTCAGCCTGCACTAACCATCGGAAGTGCCAGTGAATAATCGGTTTACACAACTCCGCCGTCATTGGCGGAGGCTGCTTTTACCTGCCCTCATCGTTTTATACCTGTTATTTTTGGTCATCTACGGTTTGCTGTGGCAACTGAAGGCCGACCAACTATGGCAAATCGACCTGATGAGCAACTTTAGCGCATGGTATTTCCTACCGGCACTACCGCTGTTGATTATCGCCGTGCTGCTCAAACGCTCCCGCTGGGCGCTTCTGCTGCTTATTCCGTTACTGGCCTATGCGGTCAAATATGGGCCGCGTTTCCTCACGCGCGGCGTGGCCGCGAGTGCCAATGAGACGACCCAATTGACCGTGATGACGATGAACATGCTCAAGCTCAATACCGATTGGGAAGCGGTGCAGGCACAAATCAAGGCCGTCAATCCTGATGTCCTGACCCTGCAAGAAATACCGGATGCCTTCCTCAAAGATGTATGGCCGGCACTAGCAGCGACCTATCCTTATGCCATTCATGTCTACAGCCCCGAAGAAGAATCGAACATGGGTTTTCTCAGCCGCTATCCGATTATTGAGCAAGCGGCCTTTTATCTACCTGATGATTTTCATTTGATCCATATCCGGGCCGTGATTGATGTTCATGAGCATCATTTGGTGGTCTATAACCTGCATCTGGCCGCGCCAGCCTTCGAAAGAAACACAAGCCCATCACGCTTTATCGGGCGGATATTCCCTTACCAATATTCTGCCTATTACCGGCGCTGGCAGATGGGCGCGTTTTATCCACGACTGGCGCAGGAGACGCTACCCGTCTTGGTAATGGGCGATTTCAATACAGCCGATACAAGTGGCGATTACGGGCGCTTTAAGGCCAGCAGCGGGTTACAGGATACCTTTGCTGAAGTCGGACTGGGCATGGGTTTCACCTTTCCGGCGCAAGTGACCCTCAAGCAGCGTCAACTGCCCTTTGTGCCGCTGATGCGCTTGGATTACATCTGGCACAACCCCCAATGGCAGGCGCTCTCGGCATGGCTGGGTGGGCCAACCGGATCAGACCATTTGCCGGTAGTCGCACAGCTCAAACTTGTGCCCTAAAGTCACTGGCAGCTAATCAAACTTAAGCAGAAAACGCAGAGCGTTGGGCAATCGGCGCGCAAGCAGCTTCATTATGCTCGCCATCGGTTTCGACCACATGCAGCAAATTTATATGCCAGTTGATAACCTTTTTGGCTATTTCCACGACCTATTTTACGGCAAAATTCGCGGCTTTCAGCATTCAATCGTGACTTAGTTTTGATCTATGAACGCAGCAGCCCGGTGGCTCTGGGGCAATAACGCATAAACCTTGTTTTGGCTTGGATCAAAGGCCAATGTATGCGCCCCAGCCTCAGTTGTTACCGTCTCAATGCGCTCCAATTTCTCGGTGTCAAAAACGTCAATTACCCCCGGATTACCCACCGCAACATATAAATGTGGTAGCACCACACTAAGTGGTGGAGGCCCAATGAGGGAGTAAACGCGCCCCTAAGAATTCCTCCAATGACCAGCAGTGGTCGGTTAAGCCAGCAACCATAGCTGGGGTCTTTGAGGCTAAGGATGCATGTCGCCAGCAGAAATTGTACAAACAGCCCACAAGAAAAACACGTTCAGCGACCGTTTGCAAGTGACGGGCTGGACAACGGGTACGACGGGCGAAAGGAGCTAGGTGGGCACGAAAAGTAGCGTTGAGGCGTTCAATGTAAGCGGTGTTAATGGTCGTACCCAGTCCCTGAGTGACATTCAAGAGGTAGCGGACCGAGCTGCACGAACCGGATAAAACCCACCGCTGCATCACCCATTGCTGAGCTTCTTGTTTGACTAACTGCACCACGCTCAGGCAAGTCCAAGGTTGTTTGCGTGGTCCGCCAACTTTTCCAGTGAATACACTTCACGAAAGACTTTAGAGCAGGCTTTAGGATAGGCATTCCAACCGTCGAAGGCGATCACCAAAGGCATATGTTGAGCCCAGTTATAAATGCAGGTCATGATCTGTTTAGCTAACTTTTTATCGCGTTTCGCCTGACAGACCGCACCTAACCACAAGCGCGTCCCAACACTCATTGCCATCGCGATCCACATCACTTTTTGCTGCATCTTCAACCGTATTTCGTCCACCTGAACCTGCTGCAAATCCACCCTTTGGATGTGTTGATGATGGAACACTTCCGCATATGCACCCGCCCGATGTAGCCAGTCTGCTACCGTTCGCTCGTCTAGCTCAAATACGGCTACTATCGCCGCCACTGGACAGCCCCATGCCACCAATCCCACCACCCATGTCACGATTTTTACATCGCTTCGCAATCCCGCGAACATCGTCCCCTGTCGATACGAAAACGTCTTCCCACAACTTTTGCATTTGCATCGCTCTCGTCCTCTCCCATGCGAAACGATGTTTCCTTTTCCAACTTCATACTTGTCACGACACCCCATATTCGGACAAAATACTGTCTGAAGGTTCATCCCGCTCTCCTGATTGTCTAGTTACCAACCAGTTTGCCTGATGAACCTTCTCCTTTTCTACCCTTTATCCACCACTTAATGTAGTGCTACCCACTTTATCTTTTGAGTCTGATATAGAAAAGAAAATTCTTAACATTGCCGTAATAGGTATTAGGCCTATAAAATTTTAGTGCTAATGGGGCTGACGTGATGAGCGGATATAACTTATGCTCTTGTATAGTGCTCAGAAATTAGGCGCTGACGAGATAAAAATGATTCTATAAACATTCCTCGAAGTAAGATCCATTAAGCTGAGGCTTTATACGCTGCCTAGGCGTTCATGTGTTCAGAAACGTACCTAATTCACCAAGCGTACTTGTCGAAACTTCGGTTCCGGAAAAATAAGTCCCTCATCCTCTAGTCATTGCTCTCAGCTTCTGTGAAATTTAGGTTTGGTGATGTCTGTTGAACTTTTGCTACCGTCTTCGGCAAAATTCAGACTGATCTCCTTCACCAAACAAAGCCTCAAGACCTCGAACTATTCAATACTATCACCCCATTTCGTTTGGGTGAAGCGGTGGCCGAACGTTTATATGGAATGGTCTTTACGGCTTCCTATTTCTTTTACCTTTGTGTGTCGCAGCACCACAGGCCAAATTGATGGTTGGCTGCTATCAGAAAGTGGTGCAGTATGACGACCCGAATCATGGTCATCAATAATTCAGATAACATCCTCGCAATGTATCAGAAAATCTTGGAAGCAGAAGGCCACGAAGTCTCGACCCAACTGTTTCTAAACTCGGAGCTGCGCGATGTGGGGAAAATAAAACCCGATTTGATCATTCTGGACTATTACGTTGGACGCGAAGGGGTCGGTTGGGAATTCCTGCAACTGCTCAAGATGGATAATGTGACCTCCAAGGTTCCGGTTCTACTGTGTACGACAGCCGTGAAGCTGGTTCAGGAAATTGGCGCTTATCTGGCAACCAAACACGTCACCTTCCTGCGTAAACCCTTTGAAAGTCGTGATCTGGTTAATACCGTGCAATCCATTTTGGGTGACAGTGTCAATTCCCCGGCGACGACTCTGCCCGCAACGAATGGGTCGGTCAAGAAAATGGCTAAAAAAAATCACAAAGAATAACGATGTTTGGCTCAGATGCGATTGCAACTATAACTTGATCGCCAGTCAAACGTTTAGACGATGAATGAGAGCGCTTATGGAAGCAGAGATTGTCGTCATTGATAATGATGCGAGTATGCGTGATTTGTTGACCTCGTGCTTAAAAACTCAGGGCTGGCAGGTCTTGAGTTACCCGTATGCCCATATGGAATTGGCGACGCTTGAGCAGCACCCGCCTGACCTGATTATCCTCGATTTCAATCTGCGGGACGGCGGCATCGGTTGGGCGTTTCTACAAATCCTCAAAATGGACGATATGACGGCCAAAATCCCCATTCTGATTACCACCACCGCCTTTCAGTTGCCGTCAGAAGTACAAGACTATCTATGGACGCGTTACATCAGCGTGGTCCATAAGCCGTTCGATCTCAGCGCTCTTTTGACGCTCACTCAAAAAACGCTGACGCAGGCCCGTCAAAGCGGAACGATTTTTTCCAGTGATCGCACGCTCCCCATTTTAGTAGTCGATGATACCGAGGATTTGCGCGACACCCTCACCACCATTTTACGTTTAGAAGGCTACCGTTTTGTGACCGCCGATAATGGTCTGGTGGCTCTCGATACCATCTCTTTTGCGGACTACAGCCTCATTCTGCTTGATCTTGCCATGCCGGTCATGAATGGCTATGAGTTTTTGAGCGCTTATGATCGACAGCTTAGACCTCATATTCCGGTTATCATCCTCAGTGCCGAGGTCAAAATCGATTTTCACATTTTACCCACTTTTGTGGTTGATGTACTTCCAAAACCGTTTTTCGTCCCTCGATTGCTCGATTTGGTGAGTAGATATGTGCAGCCTGTTTGAGTGCGGTTTAACTTTCTCGAAAAGTTCATCTATGGCGAGAGGTCAAAGAAGACAACTCTTATAACCCAAGTCGAAGGACATCGCATTCCAGTGTTGTTTGATCCACTGGCAACACTATTCGTAAATCTCGACCCAGAAAACGAAGTATTGCATGAGGTAATTCATGTCTAAAACGGTAACTATTCTGATTGCGGATGACCACGCTATTGTTCGTAGAGGCCTGAAAATCTTACTTGAGGGCGACGGCCACTTTAAGGTCGTGGCTGAAGCCAAAAACGGCGAAGAAGCCATTGAAATGGCGCATACCAGTCACCCGGATGTCGCCGTTCTGGACATTCGGATGCTGGGTGTATCCGGTATCGAAGCCTGCCGTCAAATCGTCAGTTCAGGCAAGGGCTGCAAAGTCATTATGCTGACCGCTTATGCTGAAGATGAACTGCTTTTCGCGGCCATTCAGGCTGGCGCTGCGGGCTATGTTCTGAAACTGGTGGGGGGTGCTGAACTGATTGCTGCGGTGGAACACGTCAGCAATGGTGAAGGGTTCATTGATTCGTCCATGATCGGGAGCGTCTTCAAAGAGGTGAACAAGACTACTAGCGCACAACATGCGGCTGAGTTCTCGACCCTCACAACCCAAGAAATGGCGGTACTCATATTGGTAAGTAAAGGGCTGACCAACCGACAAATTGGCAGCGATCTCTATCTGGCTGAAGGCACGATACGCAACTATGTGAGTAGCGTACTGACCAAGCTGGAGGTTTCCAATCGGGCGGAAGCGGCTGCTTTTGCAGTCAAACACAATTTGAGTGAGCTGATCGCAGCGTACTAAAACACCGCCGATCACGCAATAGTATTTGCAAAATCGGGGGCAAGATGTGTTGTGCAGAGATGATTTTGCCCATCTGAATGATTTGGTTTTCTCTTTATTGCAGCCCCATATCTGAGGCAGCGCCTCTTTCGACAATCAGGTTTGTTTATGATTGAAAGGAATAGAGGTGAACTCTTGGAGCATATAATGGTTGAAGCTAGTGTCATTTGCCCAACCCATCAGCAAATTATCGCATACATGGAAGTCCAGCAGTGGCATTGGGTCGCCCGACGAGAACAGACCGAGGGCGCGATCTACAGCCGGTGGCAGAAAGACGACCAGCAGGACTTCCTTAGCACAACGGGCTTGCCCTCCAAACTACGCTTCGATAACGACACGCGCTTTGTCGGCAATTGGCTGACCGATGGCTATCCTTCGCCGCTCATGCGCTTTCTGCTTTGTCTGGGGGTAGAGCCTGACCTTGTCGAACCGGGCAAACCTTACCACAAACCGTTTGTGGAGTGAAGGCGTGATACGCGGGTCTATCACGACTTATTTTCAATAAGTTGGGTTGATTTCACTTCATACTAAAGTATAAAATAAGCAAAAAGTTAGGACAATGTTAGGATATATCTTTACAGTTTTCACACGTTATCTGGATGCCTCCTTTTAATATAATCCTTTGTTAAATAGTTGCCGCCAAAGTCTTTTGTCGCTGACTCGTATTGAGCTATTACAAAGTACAATCAAGCAGGTATCCACTATGCAGACTGACATGGACCTTGAATCGTCCAAGACCTCAAACGGTGTCCTCGAAGATCTTATTCCCTCCCCGATTTCCATTTTTGAAGAAACTCAAACAGAGGCACTGTCTGAATCTACCAATCAACTGGTTGCACGGTATCGGTCTCTACTCGCTAAAGAGAACTACCAGGCGGTTCAGAGAAGAGCCAGTTCAGCGGTAGCGGCTGAAGCGTATTTTGAGCAAGCCTCTCAAATACATACTATCGGTCATACCGAGGTGGGTATTTACGCCCCTTTCGTCTTAGCCCGCTCTGCCCTGCGAACCATTTATAAACGACAAGTAGCTGCTGTGCTTCTCATAGGACTAGTCGTCATGCTGGCGCTTGCCACAAATCTCACCCTTACTTTGACGCTCATCATGGCCATCGTTACGGGTTTTTATTTTGCCAATTTACTGATCACGTTATATCTCTCCTTTCGCGTTTTTGATCAGACCAGTGAGATTCAGATCCCCGATGAAATCGTTCATCTGCTTACTGATGTGGAGTGGCCGCGTTATACGATTCTCTGTCCACTGTATAAAGAAGCCGCAGTCGTTCAGCAGTTTGCGAGTGCCATGCAAAAGTTGGATTATCCCACCGATAAATTGCAGATTTTATTTCTAACTGAGGCGGATGATGAAGGAACACGGGCTGCTATTCGCGCTGCTAACCTACCTGCCCATTTTGAGATTGTGGTGGTTCCGGATGGCAAGCCCCGTACCAAGCCCCGGGCCTGTAATTACGGTCTTCTAAAAGCAAACGGTGATTTCGTTGTTATTTATGATGCCGAAGATATGCCAGACATCCTGCAGCTCAAGAAAGCGGTGTTAGCTTTTGCTGAACATGGATTGGATGTCGGTTGTATTCAGGCAAAACTCAATTTTTATAATAGCCGGCAGAATATTCTCACTCGCTGGTTTACGATTGAATATTCCACATGGTTTGACGCGACGCTGCCCGGACTGCAATGGGGGCAATTTGCCTTACCACTGGGTGGGACTTCCAATCATTTTAGATTGTCGTCATTGCGCGGCATTGGGGCTTGGGATGCGTACAATGTCACCGAGGATTGTGATTTGGGTTTACGTTTGGCCTCAGAAGGTTTCCGAACCATGGTACTCGATTCCACGACCTATGAGGAAGCCAACCCGAATGTGAGAAATTGGATACGCCAGCGCTCCCGCTGGATCAAAGGGTATATGCAATCCTACCTGATTTATATGCGACGACCGCTCTTATACAGCAATCCGCTGAAATGGCGCGATTTCATTTCGATGCAGCTGATCGTCGGCGGACGAACCGCCGTCTTACTCATTAATCCCATCATGTGGCTCATACTAGGCCTCTTTTTTGTCTTTCGTAATGTCCCATCTGTCGTCTCTGTTTATCAAATGTTCTTCCCCGGATTGGTCTTATATTTTGCCGTCTTGTGCCTGATTTTCGGTAATCTCACTTATATTTACACCCACTTTATCGGCTGTCTTAAACGGGGTGAGTTTGGGCTGGTGAAATGGACACTGCTCATGCCAATCTATTGGTTGCTGGGGAGTTATGCCGGCTTTAAAGGGCTTTATCAGCTCATCACCAAGCCGCATTATTGGGAAAAGACTACCCATGGATTACATCTCTCTCAGCCAACGCAATTAGCACCTGTTCAATCAGCATCAATCAGCTCTGATTTACCAAGTGAGTTTAATGAGGGTTCTCAGCGGCAGTGGCAGTTGGAAAGTGAACCTAAATATAGAGAGAACTTTCCTATTCCGCTTGCTCAAAAAATCTCTATTGATCATGCAGGCAGTAACCAATCCATAGGTGGAGTGCAAACGAAACAGGTTGATACCCATAATTGGGTTCAAATCACTTTGCCAACCTGGAGATTGAATGATATAGCTGCGGATAATGCTGCGCAACAGCAACCGATATCTGATGTTCCATTTCGTCAATCCATGACGAACAAAATCACGGGTGTCTTCCGATTTCGGCAAGATCCGTACTTCCTGATGGCTTTTTTGTGCGCTGTTATTGCAGGTGTGCTTGCGACCATTCACTACTTTCAGAGCCATGAATTGCTCATTTATGCCGATGCCGCTTCACACTTAGGCATGGCACGGCTGATCTTTGATGATGCCAAGCCGGGATTAAATCATCTGGGTGGTGTTTGGCTGCCGCTCCCGCATCTGCTCATGATGCCTTTCACCGCAATCGACTTTCTCTATCGGACGGGATTAGCCGGTGCCTGCGTCTCCGTACCCTGTTACATTGCGACCAGCATTTACGTATTTATGGCAGCACGCAGGATTACGCATAATAATCTGGCCAGCTTTATTGGGAGTCTCGTTTTTATTCTCAATCCCAATATCCTCTATTTGCAAACAACCCCATTAACCGAGTCATTGGCTGCATTGACCTTAACAGCCGCCTCCTATTACTTTCTAGCCTGGGTACAGGAGGAGAAACCCAAGCATCTATTACTGTTAGCCTTTATGACCTTTTTGGCGACTTTATCCCGTTATGATGGCTGGGGTTTATTTGGCGGAATTTTATTGTTGCTCCCTCTGGTTAGTTGGCTCAAACACCGCCAACGAACCCTGACTGAAGCCCACACGATTATCTATATTCTGCTCAGTGGGATTGGGATTCTGCTCTGGTTTCTCTGGTGTTGGGTCATTTTGGGCGATCCCCTTTATTTTCAGCGGAGTATCTATTCCGCACAATTTCAGCAGCAAGATTTTATTGCGCATGGGGCGGTTATTCATACCTATCACAACCTCGTTGAATCGCTGCGTTATTTTATCGTTCTTTCGGCCGTAACCGTGGGTCCCATCCCATTTGTCCTGGCATTAGGGGGATTGATTATTTTCTTCATTCGTCGTCGTTTTTCACTTGAAATTTTCGTTCCCTTTATTTTCCTGACCCCTCTGGCCTTCTATATCTTTTCAGCATATTCCGGTCAAATTAGTATTCAACTGCCTCAGCTCGGCTATCAAGATGCTTACTTCAATGTGCGCTATGGTGTGGTTGCACTGGCGCCTGCCGCCATTTTTGTGGCAGTTGCAATCTGCGACTTCCGGGGTTTATTTGATAAATTCGTTTTGCGTCTATGGCGCTTCCCTACGCTGTTCTATCAGTTCGCGTGGCCAATCCTGTGTGTGAGCTTGATCCTGGGTCAAACCTTCATCACCTCTCAAACAGGTATCATTTCGTTACAAGATGGACAATTTGGTTGGTCTTGTTTACCCGATCAAGCCGTGATGCATTATCTTGAACGGCACTATGATGGTGGCAAGATACTGGTCGATTTTTATACGAATTACACGCTCTATGCTTTAGGGCCGACGGCTGGAGTTGATTATAAAAATCTCATCTATCAGAGTTCCGGTTCTAAGTGGAAAAGTGCCCTGCAAAAGCCGGAAACGGTGAACTGGATTATTATCGATTATTCGGATAAAAATGATCAAGTCGCTCAAGCTTTTAAGCAATCCAATTCGACCTTTCTGGCGCAGTTTTCAGAAGTCGCCCGCGAACCGCATCGGGATCGTCGCCTTTACAGACGTTTAGGTCTACCCTCTCTCCCCGATCATGTTATCGATCTGGATACCCAGATCGCTAATCAAGACTGCAAACTTTATTGATCATAGTTTTTTTGGGGTCGGCAAGAGCATCAACTTATTAGTCTATGCACTATAATTGGCGTGTCGATAATCGGACCATTGCTGTTGACAGTCCGACGCAAAATGGTTTTTTTGAAGTCGTTTAGTTCTATTATCAATCTTTTCTAAATGTATTTGCACAGATGTACAGTGATGCAACTAATCCTCTTTAAGCAAGCGCAGATTCTCTGGTGAAATGGTTTTCTTCGGTCTCACCACAACACTTCCAAGAGACGGTAGACGGTCATCTTTAATCAGCATATCTCGAAAATAGATATAGTATCCGTCAATACCAGTAACTTCTGGTATCGGCACAACAACCGTATAGCGTGTATAGCCTCTCGCCCGGCTGCCAACGCCGAGATCAATGATGCCACGCGTGCCTGTTTCGCCCGACTCGCAAAAAAGTACAAACATGAATGATGCGTAATCAACCTTTAGTCGTGCAACCGCCATTTCAATCGGCTGAAAATCAAATTGGGCCACGAAATGTACACTCGAAATTACAATTCTTCAATGATTCGATTCTATCTAGATACGATAAGAATGCAACCATAAAATCTGCTCAAAATGTACCTACCTATCACATCTCTTAACCCATCACAAAGACCGCGTAGCAGCTATAGATCACTTATTAGTGATGTGCCTATACGGGTGTAAAAAATTGCGTTATTATAGTTTTTCATATGTTTATATTAGAGTTTAGCAAGAACCAATGATTAGTTTGAATGAACCTTATACCATCTCTTTTAGAATAACATGGCAGAATATCGTAAGCGATCTAAGACGTTATCGGGTAACAGATAAACGCTCTTATCCCGCTTTATTGATTATGTGTCCCGGATTGATAGCAGGTATTTATTATCGAGTGGGACATTGGCTATGGTATCCAGGTGAAGTCAATCCAAAATTACTTTATATCTTGCGCCCGTTTTATATGATTGGTAGACGTTTTATCGAGATCTATTCGGGTGTGTGGCTTTCGCCCCAAGCGCGGATTGGGCGCGGTTTGTATATTGGACATTTTGGATCAATTTTCGTTGATGCAAGCATTATCGGCGAAAATTGCAATCTGTCTCAGGAAGTAACCCTTGGTTTTGCTGGACGCGGAGATAGAGGTGGTTTACCCACGTTGGGTGATCGTGTTTTCTTGGGGGCAGGTGCAAAAGTTATCGGCCAAATTACCCTTGGCAATGATGTAGCCGTTGGCGCCAATGCGGTTGTCACCCAAAATCTACCTGATCGGGCTGTGGCTGTCGGTTCCCCGGCCAAAGTGATTTCGCTTAAGGGCAGTTTCGATTTTGTCCTCTACCAAGATATGGAGAATGATCCAGCCCGTTTAAAGAGTCTTGAAGAACTTACTCAAGAATCCTCCTCAAAAAAAGTGTATGACTCCGAACTGGTAAAAGGATATTTAGGCAATGATGCTTAGACGTTAAACCAATTTGTATACACTTTAAATTCAATTATGAAGTCCTTTATCCCACCTAAAGACTCGCCTGCTCTATCTGCCCTCTCCACTTATAGCATTCAGTCAAATTAATGTGACCGGGTGCCGCGACTATTTTCTGCCATCGTAATGAAGTATCTGCATAAGTTTGACAGTTTTGGAGTTTCAGCGTTCGCCTTTGTTTTTTGTGGCGTGTCGGGGCTTAGCCACTAAACAATCACTTTGTACTGAGGTGGCAAAGACCGCCATGCTCTTAGTCTCCGGTTCGACAATACAAATACCTTCGATGAGCAGCCATACGCATAACAGTAGCATCATCAGTATAGGGTAATTCGGTAGGCATAATGTTCTCCCAAGTGTGCGTTTACTAGTGAAAAGTATTGTAGAGGTTTTCACGATATATGCCATGCCTACGGTTAACAGCGACCAATCACCCGTTCGCTGTGCTGTCAGGCTGCCGTAAACGGGGCGGAAGTAGCTGAGTGGGTATAATTTGTGCCAGAACGCGGCAAATGGGGCTTAAAAGGCGATTGCTGGGTGCTAAACCTAGATTAATCTTAAGTCAGTTTGGGTATAAAATTTGGCCTAGTGGACAGTTTTTGTCCACTACTATTAGAAGACCTGAATACTCGGAGAAATCCTTCTATGAACACCAATGCGCTAGCTCGGCATATTTGGGCGCGATTCCAACGGTCTAATTTATTTCCGCTGACTGATGAAGCCTTACGGTCAATTGCAGATGCGCCACCAGCGGGGCGAGAACGGTTACTTGCACTGCGCTATTCAGGTGGTCGTACCGGTGACTTGACTGAGTTAACGGATAGCGAATTACAGCAGATATTGGATAACTTGCCACCCTTAGCCGGAACCGCTATGGAGTATTAGACCTCGTGAATGAAAAGAAACCCGCCGATAGGTTTCTGAGAGAAGTGAACGCGGGCCAATAATGCCTGAAAATAACTAATTTGCTTCTAGGATTGCTGCTCGCAAGGCAAGTGCAATAGCCTTTGTCCGATTGTCCACATTCAGTTTGGTGAAAATATTTAC
>JACDGI010000625.1 GCA_013821665.1 Anaerolineae bacterium | reverse complement strand
AATCATGCGTGGTCATGCGATTGCCAACGGCGTTTATGTAGCAGCGACCAACCGCGTGGGTGTGGAGAACGGCATCCGTTTATATGGCAGCAGCTTCATTTGTGATCCATCGGGCAAGGTGCTGGCACAGGCCGGACGTAAATCCACTGAAATGATTGTGGCGGAAATCTCGCCGGATGTCATCAACCATTGGCGCGAACACTTCCCGCTGCTGCATCAACGGCGGCATGGTCTCTATGGACGCATTGGTGAAGCCTATGCTAATGCCGAACGCCCAACTTGGTTGAAGGAATAAAAATAGAAATTGAGAAACGCTAACTTAGCTACGTTAAATGGTCGAGGATTTGTTCTTCATCCGCTGCTCGTTTACTCTGAAATAAAAGGTCGCGAACATAGGCCTTTGAAGTCGCTTTAGCAGACTTGTCTTCTGGTTAGCCGTGCGGCTTTAGCCCTCGGCGAGGCAAAAATAAAATGTTTTTAATACCGGACAAGCCTTTTACGGGGCTTTATTCATCTTGCCGGAGGGTTTATCCTCCGGCAAACGGCAACTGCTAACCTACTTCACACCGAAATGGAACACCACCAGATAATCCCCGGTTGTCTTTTGACCCGCGCTGGTCATGAGGAAGTTGAACCAGTTGTTGTTCGGATCTTTATCCAGTGTGGCATCGGATATGGGAATGGTCATCATGGCATCGACGGAGCCACCGGGAATACCATTATTCGGCGAGTCGGAAACGTAGCTGTCGGACAAATCTTCACTATCGCCCCAGCAGGATTTTGTGCCCGCGTTATCGCATTCGACGCGCGAACCATCATCCAGAGTCACCACCGTATTATCGGCATGGACAAGCTGCATAAACGGATCGAGGTCTTGCACCTTCGAGATCATATAGATACTCAAGGGTACGCCACTGTCCACCATATTTTGCGACAGTTGCACGCCGTAAGGATCACCGGCACCCTCACCTTTACCATCGTTGCTGGTCACGGTCATACCTTCCAACACCAGCGCAAATTCGCCGCTGGAACCGTCGGCTGATCCCACGACCAGAGTGATCGTGGCGAAACCAGACGTAGTATGGTGGAAGGGCATCTGCGTGCTTGTATTGGAGGCATCAATCACGCCACTTGTGGGCAGACTAACGCTGTACTGGCTGGCGACATTATCATCGTCTTGACAGAGCGTGATGCCAGTGGAATCGCCCACGCCGATGATGGGATCATAGCCATCTTTGCCAATGGCTGTGGCTGTATAGGTGAAGTTGGGTCGCATACTGACGGTGACTTGCACGCCATTCTTGATTTCGGTGCCATCAGGACACGTTACGTCGATGCCACCGCCACCTTTGCCCGTTTTATCAGGCTTGGTTTTGTCGGGCGAAGGCACACCTTGAGCCAGACCACCAAACGGTTCCTTGGTGGGCGCTACATCATTATTGGTGGTGTTCTGTCCATTGTTGTTAGTGGTTGTGCTGCCGCCACCACTCTTAACACCCATGTGCATGACCACGATGTACTCGCCAAAGGTTTTCTGATCGGCGCTGGTCATCAGGTAATTTAGGTAAAAGCCCGGTGTTATACCTTTCAAATCTAGACTGCTCATCGCGTCGACCGAACCGCCGGGGATACCCTGCGAGTCAGGCGCTTGGACAAAACTCTGTTCCAAGTTAGCGCTGTCGCCAAAGCAGGATTTGGTTCCCGCATCGTCGCATTCGATGGGCGTGCCATCATCAAGCGAGATGACTTTGCGGTCTCCGTCAACCACCTGCATAAAGGGATCGAGTTCCTGCACTTTTGAAATCATATACACTTCCAGCGGCAGTCCACTGTTAATCATGTTTTGTGTGATTTGCACCGAGTAAGGATCACCCGCACCTACGCCATGACCATCGTTGGTCGTGACGGCCATCCCTTCCAGCACCAGAACGAACTCACCATCTGAACCATCGGGCGAACCGATGACCAGCGATATATCGGTTAAGCCGCTGTTGCTGTGGTAAAAGGGCATCTGCGCGTTGGTTTTATTCGAGTCAACTTCACCGGTTGACGGTAAGCTGACCGTATATTTACCGGCGGAGGGTTCATCATCGTTACAGAGATTGATGCCTTTGTCGTCGCCAACACCAATCACCGGATCATAACCGTTCACACCGATGGCAGTGGCGGTATAAGTAAAATTGGGACGCATATTGACGATAACCTGCACCCCATTTTGGATTTCAGTACCATCGGGGCAGCTAACATTGATGCCATCGGTTGCACTCGTTCCCTTACCCTGTTTTTGAGCGCTGACGGGTATAGCAATCACCAGCATAAGCACTACAATTAATAAAGAAAGCCGTCGCATCGGTCGAACTCCTTCGCAAATGTTTCTCAGGCGCATTTTGTGATTAATTAATCCTACAATGATTTTCATCAAACTCGCCAGCAGATTGACAATAAATCCGTCTTAATTCCGTCAAAAGATGGAGAGCCGACATTCAAAAGACGTTGAAAATGGAAAAGAGGTTCCCATGAACTTTCCACCCGATTCCAAAACTTATTTTGATCTCGTTTGGTTAATCGTCCGCCAAATTCCACGCGGAATCGTCAGCACCTATGGGCAGATTGCCTCCATGATTCCAGCGCCGCAGGGTGTGGACGAAATCGATTATGAACGTCTGGGTGCGGTGTGGACAGGAAAAGCTATGAACGCCGTATCATCCAGCAACGATACCGATATTCCGTGGCAGCGCGTAATCAACAGTCAGGGTGGCATCAGTTTGCCGGAAGGTAGCAAAGCCGCCATTGAGCAGCGTCGCCGCTTGGAAAACGAAGGTGTAACCTTTAGCGCGTCGGGTAAGATCAATCTCAATAGCTACGGTTGGGATGGCCCCAATACGGATTGGCTGCGCGAAAATAATTTCCTCATGCCCAAACCCATCAAGAAATCCACCGACGACAAATCGGGGCAGATGAAACTGTTTTAGGGGAAGTGATTAGCTTTATTCCCTGTAAAGTTCAATTGAAAACGCCATAGACAAAGCCCCTTCTCACGATCCAAAGGGGTTTTATTTTGCGTCATGATTGATACTTCCCCTTTTGAAGTTTATATGACAAATACTCGTAATAGACCTGATGATAATCACTACGATAAAGGAAGCAACGAGAGCAAACTATAGCCATAGTATAGGCAGATTAACTAAGGTAGCGACAGATTATGAATATACTGAGTATGTACCGTGGACGCATCATTAAATTTGGTTTTATCGCTGCAATCAGCGCCGTTGTACCATTTGTTGCTCTTTCCGCGCCGGTAAAACAGGCTGCTACTGAACCCGTTATTTTCAATATCACCATGAGCGAATATAAGTTTGCGGTCGACGGACAAAAGGACGGCGATCCGATCCGCCTTGAAACGGGCAAGCCGTACCGCTTCATTTTTCACAATATCGGAACTAGCCAGCACGAAGCGCTCATCGGACAGAAACCGAAGATCATTACCGGCGGCTTCAAGCATGACTTCACCACTAATTTATTGGAAGATGTGGAAACGACCATCACGAACGGTCAGGAGACGAGCGGTTTCACGATTGGGGCGGCAGGGTTGGCTGAGTTTGAACTGCTGACCAAGCAAGACATCGCCATCGAATTCACGCTGCCCGATGATAAAGTTGGTGATTGGGAAATGGGCTGTTTTGTATCGCTTGACCCCAATGCTACGGATGATAATCCTGGTGCCGGCCATTACGATGTGGGGATGCACTTACCCGTCACAGTCGTCAAAGGCAGTGCATAACCTTCCCGTGGTTTGAATTTGCGATAAGCAACGCCAAATCCTTCTCAACAAATGGGAAGGATTTTTTATTTTTACGGTATGCTAATGGGTTGTTTTTCGGCGGCAGTTTGCTCGGCAAATTGGATTTCACGGTGGCGGCGTTTGGAAAATGAGGGTGTAACTTTTAGCGTGTCTGGCAAGATCAACATCAATAGCTACGGTTGGGATGGCCCCAATACGGATTGGCTGCGCGAAAATAATTTCCTCATGCCCAAACCCATCAAGAAACCCACTGATGACAAATCGGGGCAGATGAAACTGTTTTGATCCATCTCCGCAGTGGCAATATAGTCAGTGACGCTGTCATTGTTTACAGACAACTTGTGAAACGCACCACTCACGCCTTTTACAATTTAATGTGGTAATCAATGGTCGAGGATTTGTTCTTCACACATGTGAATCTTTGTAGGGGCGCACGGCTGTGCGCCCGCTGACTGAATACCATCTTAATTTGTAAATCACGATGAGCCTCAGCAGCAATTTGTTCCCTTCCCTGTTACTGCGGGGAAGGGTTAGGGATGGGGTCGTGCGGCTGGTGACATGCCTCCCACGATGTTATGATATAAGTTTATTTTCGGTTAACCCGACAAACTATTTAGAAACCATCCACTAACCCCCTTAACAATCCCACTCCCTCAAAATGGTTAGCGCCAACACCCCAAAAGAGTTACAAAATGGTCTTCCAAAATGTAACCCCAACCCTCGCCAAATCGGTTATGATTTTCGTAGGGGCGCAAGGCTTTGCGCCCACAGCACCTTTACATCACGCACACCCTAATGGCATCGAAAATCGCTAATGGCAGTAAGCCGCCGCCGCCGCCATAGATGCCGCTGGCAAACCCCGCCCGACAATGACGACATTACCGACACAAAAATGCACGCTGAATTTGCCGCATTTGCCGCATTTGCCGCATTTGCCGCATTTGCCGCATCTTCCGCCGATTCGGCACTTTTCTCTCTCAAATCCGCCATACGGTATGTGACTGAGACTGAAGACTGA
>JACDGI010000624.1 GCA_013821665.1 Anaerolineae bacterium | reverse complement strand
GATCCGACATACCATCGGCAAAGTCACCGACATAATCCACGTCGAAGTTGGCAAGATCGGGTATGCCTACGCCAGAGTTCAGTGCGTTGAGAATGTTCGCGTGCGCATCGAGATAGCCAAATTGTTGGGTTTCAATTTGAAGGCCGGGGTATTTCGCTTCTAACGCGGGTTTTGCGGCGATATAATGATCAATCGTGCCGTTATAGCCCCAGATGAGGACATGACCAGTCATTGTAGCGGGATCTGGCCCTTGAGGGGTTGCTTCAGCCGTGGCATCTTGCAAATAGGGTTTGCGCCAAGGGCTAACTCCTCCCAATAATCTGACACCTGCGGCACTGCTTAAGCCGCCAGCAGATAGCCGAAGGAAATCGCGGCGCGATAAGCCTTTTGAACGGTTAAATGGGGACATGTTTGAGCCTCTCTGAAATAATTAAACACCGACCAAGATTTGTATCACTATCAGTTCACTGGGAAATAAGCCAAAGCGATGCGCCTTTTACCAGTGAAGCCATAAATGTTCTTTTGTCTGGCATCGTTTAGAACGATTGCCATTGGTGTCTTGTGTCCCACGTTGTTCAGCTATGCCGAGATTGTAACCACAGATAGTAGCGTAATGTTTCGATTCAGCGCAACAATTTCTATGGACTGCGAATCTGCCAGAGCCTCATAAACAATTTGTGTAGCAGCCAACAGGCACAGAACTTAACACATCGGGAATCCTCCTTGTTCGGTAAAAGCGTACATAATCACCCTCTAATCCTCAGCGACTTCACCTATCCCGATAATTCCAGCATCGGTATGCACTCGTTCAATGAGCATGTCCTATGAATCATCCGCCGCATTGACGTTAACCTGTGGCAGTCGCAAAATGATCGTTTCGACATCTGTCCGCTTCATGATTAGTTCGCTTAACGTTGTCTGTAGTCGTGATAAACCCGTTTATGAAACGAGATTAAGTTAACCCCGCTGCTTCTAAGGTTGTCTGAACCTGTTCTCGCAAACGTATGACATCGCCGCTGAGGGCACTTTCTCCCTGCTCTACGGAGGAATTTCGGCGTGGATCGGCTTCAGGCCGCAGCGTGTAATCCGCCGTAGGGTCGCCAGCGAAAGTGTCGCCATCGACGATGCCCCAGTCGATGTTGCGAAGCGGATCGGGCAGTGGTGGCAGCGTATCGAGATCAACCGTATCTGGATGAATCGCCATCATCAGCGAGGTTTCAAGGGCATCAGCGTGACCGATGTTGTAAGTACCATCAGCACTGGGGTCGAAGGCGGTGGTAAAGAGGACACGCGCCGGACTCAAGCCACTATATTCTCTGGCTAGACGGTCGAGTGTCGCCATATGGTTGGCTGCTCCATGCCCATTGACCAAGACGATCAGCTTATAACCTTGATCAATGAGCAGTTCTACGCGTGCGCGAATGACCAGCGCAAAAACATCCTCCATGCTGTACAGGCTTTTCATTGAGTTCGCAGGGAAATCCATACCAACAATCCATTCATCCCCTTTGAAGCCCAGTTGTTTTAGCCCGTCCGGTGTACGTTCACGTTCTGCACCCCAATACAATGTTGGCATAACGACACCGCCCATCGCCTGTGCTGTCCGTCTGGAAACAGTCTCGGCATGAAGCGGATCAGTGCCATATGGTAAATGCGGCCCATGCCATTCCAGCGGGCCGAGTGCTTGAAAAACAACCGGAAAGCGTTCCCGTTCAGCAATAATCTCTGCCGGACGCAGCAGCTCGAACTGTACCGTTCGCATCGACTTGTCTCCTTCATGTGAGGTGCCATTTGCGCGGATTGTAACATCAATGCGCCGTGCGTGAATGGCAGCCAATCGGATGGTACAGACTTATTCGGGAAATCGTAGCACGGACAAAACAAGTCGAGTAAACTCGTGATGCGACACTTTAGACCAAATTGGGATGAATCAGCATGGCATCATTAAAAGGACGCATTGCACTCATTACCGGTGCAGCCAATGGTATTGGCGAGGCAACGGCACGACGCTTGGCCGCTGATGGGGCGCGTGTGGTACTGACCGATATTGAAGTCAACCGGCTTGCGGAGGTAGCAGAAAGTATTCGCTCGACAGGGGCCGAAGCCATTCATTTCGCAATGAACGTTAGTGATCGGGCAAATATTGAGGCCGTATTTCAGTCTACCACTTCAATGTGGGGCGTGCCCCAAATTATTGCACATGTCGCGGGAGTTGTTATCGTGCATCATTTTCTCGAAATTACCGATGATGAATGGACGAAGACGATTACCACTAACCTCACCGGATCATTCTTGGTTGCACAAGTTGCAGCGCGATCAATGGTTGCCGCGAACGTACCCGGCTCGATTGTCTTTATGGCATCGACCAATGGGCTGGTGGGCGAAGAAGACCTCGCTGATTATAACGCGTCGAAGTTTGGTGTGGTCGGCCTCACAAAATCGTTGGCAATTGATCTTGCCCGCCATCAAATCCGCGTCAACAGCGTCAACCCCGGCTTGATCAAAACACGTTTGACACAAGGCACATGGGAAAACGAATCACTTACAAAATGGTATACCAAAGAACGTATCCCGTGGGGACGTTTAGGTACGCCCGATGAGGTAGCGGCCTGTGTTGCCTTCCTCGCCTCGGACGATGCTTCCTTCGTGACCGGACATTCGCTGGTGGTTGATGGCGGTCAGTTGACTATCTAACCGATTGGTTTTGATGGGTACGGAAATAAGCTAACCGTTGAATTTTGCGATAACATGTTGTCATGCTTCCAAAATTGCACCTCAACGCAGGAATATTTGATGGAAATTAGACCCTATCGTGGTACGGACGAAGCCCAACTCTTAGCAGTCTGGCATCGGGCGATGACCCATGACCGGATTGATCAAGCAGTGTTTCGAACCAAAGTCTTGCTCGATCCCAATTTTCGGCCTGAAAATTTGTTGGTCGCGGTAGAAGCGGATCAGGTCGTTGGTTTTGTGCTGGCAATCACCCGACAGGTGCCATTGTATCTTCAGGGTTTAGAGCCTCAGAAAAGTTGGATCACGGCTTTTGGAGTACATCCTGATTTCCGCCATCGGGGGATTGGAACGGCTCTCTTTAAACGCGTTCTTGAACGACTGAAACTAGATGGACGAAAAACCGTCGAAATTTCGCCATACGTGCCGAATTATTTTGCGCCGGGTGTTGATAGCGACAAGTACACTGGAACCGTCGGATTTCTCCAAAACGTTTTTGGCTTTGAGATAATCGAGAAGCCCATCAGTATGGGCATTAACCTGACTAATTTTCAAATCCCCGCAGAAATTTTAGAACTCGAACAACGGCGTGTGCGCGAAGACGATTTGATCATACGCAGTGTAATTGGTGCAGATTTACCGGAATTGATGCCTTTTATTCATGAAAATTTCGGTTGGGATTGGTATCGACACCTGCAAGAATATCTCGTGGAATATTTTGGGGATAGTGAAAGACAGATTTGCTTTCTAGTCGCTGTGTTAAAGGGCAAGATTGTCGGCTTTTGTGGTCAGCGTCGAGAGCGGTTTGGCCCCTTTGGGGTTGATGCTTCAGTGCGTAACCTCGGCATCGGACGCATTCTGCTCTTCCGGTGTTTGGCTGAAATGAGCGCCCGACAATTCTACTATACATATTTTATGTGGACTGAAGAAAATGCAGCCCGTCTCTATACGTTTGCTGGCTTCCAGAAGCGACGCGAATTTGCTGTTTTAAGTAAAGACTTGCAGTGACAGGAGCGATTATCTTAGTTGAAATGACTGAATATGCTCGTAACCTTATTCGATAATTCGCAATGTTGTAGACCGAGTTTGTTGACACCAACAGGATTGTTGTGTTAATTTCATAGTCATCAGATGACCTGATGAGCAGTCCTTGGGTAAATTTGATAACGAGGTCGAGTTTTTATTGAGATAAAAAGATTAGTGATAGGGAACCGGCATTCCTGTCATGGCAATTCCATTGTGACTCAGTATTTATGGAGGAGAGCGAACATGGTCAAACGTATTTCGATAGTTGCTTTGTTATTCGTTTTGGTCGCCGTCTGTACAGGCGTTAGTCTGGCGCAGGACACTGTGACCGTCCACCTGTGGATGCACGATCATCCGCCGCGTGTCCCGCTGGATAAGGATCTGATCGCCAAGTTTGAAAAGGACAACCCCACTCTTAAAGTCGAGTACACGGTCGTTCCTGATCAAGAATGGGATACAACACTAGCGACCGCGCTGGCTTCTGGCAAGGGGCCGGATTTGTTCAATCAGGCAACATTCGCTATCGGGCAGTTTTACAATCAGGGCATTCTAGCGCCTGTTGATCCTGTTGCTGCGGGTTACAAAGATGAGGCAAGTATCTACTCGGCATATGAGTCGGGTGATGCACTGCTGGCCGGTGCCACTTTCGACAAGCAACTTTATGGTTTGCCAACCGAGTTGAGTGCTTATGCGTGCTACACCAATAATGCTTTGTGGAAGGCAGCCGGACTCGACCCCGAAAAGGATTTCCCCACGACTTGGGAACAGATGAAAGTCGTTGCTGAAAAGCTCACTAAGCGTGATGCCAGCGGCGCACTTGTCCAACGTGGATTTGACTTTAAGTACGATAGCTCACTATTTATGCTGTTGATCTTCAACCCGATGGTACAACAATTGGGCGGCAATATGATCGACGAAGTCAACTATACCGCTAACATTGATACCCCTGAAGTGCGTCAGGTATTGGGCTATTGGAACGATTGGGTTAACACATGGAAGTTGGGCGGCCCACAGTACACCAGCAGCCGCGCAGCTTTCTTGGGCGGTGAATTGGCGATTGATTGCGATATGGGCAACTGGGG
>JACDGI010000623.1 GCA_013821665.1 Anaerolineae bacterium | reverse complement strand
AAGCCGCCAATGCGGATTTAGATCCATTGGCGCTCCCCATCAATAAAACCATTATTATCCCTGATCCGCAATTTGATAGTGTCGGAACACCGATACTCCCCACCAGCACACCTGCCCAACTTGAACTGCCTTCACCAACCTGTTATCCCACGCCCACCGAAACCGTCCTGTGCATGGGTTGGGTAGCCAATAATATCTTGCAGCCCATCGAGCGTGTCACATTGCATGTCCGTTTATTACGCCGCGATGGCAGCCTGTTGGCGGAAGGGGATGTCGGTGTTGAACAAGGGGTCATACCCACCGGAGTCAGCGCACCCTACCGTATCCTGTTCAGTGCGAATTGGTTGGAATATGGCACGGCTGTTGCCAACTTGCAAAGCGCGGATGTCGCCAACAGCCTCACCGAGAATCGTGTTGGTCTGCAAATTGAAGGCGAAGAGCAGCGCCTCGAAAATGGCTTTTATATCGTGTCTGCCACCTTACGCAACGACACCTCCACCTCAGTACATTTGCTGCGTGCCGTGTTAACTTTACGCGACGATCAAGGTCGTATTACCGGTTATCGTGTGATCGCACTGAACGGTGAGTTAGCCAATAACGGCTTAATCAGCTTAGATATTAGCGCGGTATCGCAAACGACAGACCCGGTTAGCCACACCTTATTTGTCGAGGCGATCAAGGCAAATTAAGTAAAGTCATTAACGATAGACCAAACTGCCTAAATAAAGAGCGTTTCTCCTGATTATAGTTACGATGTCTTCACCACAAAAGTATCGAACTTGCTCCACGATCCGCAAGTCGAGGTCGCAGCCCCTTTACAAGACCGTATATGCCAATAATAGAAGTGATCTGCCAAAGGGTCCGGCCATGTAAACGATAATTGGTTACCCACATTGTAGGTGATGGCACCGGTGAAATCCGAATGGATCGAAACCTGTATTTCATAGTGATCCGTACCGGCTACAGGATTCCATGTCAAGGTTGGCATGTTAGTCGTGAAGTAATTACGGACAGGCGCAGCGTTTGGCAGATCTGTAGGTTCGGGCGTTACTTCAGGTGTCGGTTCCGAAGTTGGCTCGGATGTTGGCTCGGGCGTACCCTCAAGTTCGGAGGTCGTAATTGTATGGGTCAATTGTGTACCCAAATGGATTGGCCCACCGAAGCCGGGACCATTCTGCGTGGCGATACTCAAGATAATGGTCTTATCAGCTCTGGCAGTCGAATCAAGTAGGGTCACTTTAACCAGTCCACTGCTGCTGCCGGGGATAATGCTCACCGTCTGGACACCGAAAGGCGCATAGTCCACTCCTGCCACAGCCGTACCACCGCTGACCCACACATAAGCTTGAGCGCTATCCCCTTGAGCCAAATTGCTATCCAACTTCAACTGGACTTGATGCGTTGCACTATGAATCGAGGCGGTGCTGACCGCATCAGCGAATTCCAATATCGGAATAGTACCACCTGCTTCAAAAGCGCCAACGTCACAATCACCAGCTTGCGGAGCATCAATTGCCCCCGACGTATTGATGCCGCGTGCCACGCCGCGTTGATCAAAATCGCCGCATGTTCCGGTGGAACTATCGAGTGCCGGACTCGGTATGTTAAGGGCATAGGTTTGGGTATTGCCACCGTTATCGGCCAAAGCACCAATATTGAGCGTCGAACTAGAGACATTCGTGAAACCGGGACAACTCGCGTCGTCGGCGAAGTTAGTGCCACTTGCGCTAAATGAGTTAGGCGAGATTGAGCAGTTTCCGCCTGATGTTGATTGAATGACGATGCTATCCGAGAGTGTAATGAGCGAAGATTGATCGAAGGCGTAAATACCGCCGCCATCAGGAGCTGTGTTATTAACAAAAGTCACGTGATTGACGACCATCGGTACGACGTAACCACTCAAATAAACTCCACCAGCATGAGTAGTGGCGCTGTTCCCACTAAAGGTACTGTTGCTCAAATAAATTGAACCAGCGAGCGCCGCACCGCCGCCAGAATTTGCCGAATTTCCAAAAAAAGTGCTGTTGGTAATAATGGCGCTTCCGGTACTACCGCCGAAAATCATGCCGCCGCCCGTGTTGCTAGCCTTGTTTCCACGAATTGTACTGCGGTTAATGACAATATTGCCTGAGTCTGAGTCCACATAGATACCACCGCCGTTGCCAGTTGATATATTGTTTGAGATCACACTATCCGCAATGGTCAGGTTCCCCACGAGCAAAGCCAATCCGGCACCTAAGCCATTAGCGTTCGTCGTATTATTGGAAATCGTGCTGTCATACAGGTTGGCAGTTCCATATATAACACTTAAACCACCACCATAGTCAGCATTGTTGGCTGAAATCACGCTGTTATTGAGTATGACCGCGCCTTCGCTGAGGATGCCACCACCAAAATGAAACCCACTGTTGTTTGTTTTTCCACCGCTGATGGTGAGGTTATTCAGTGTTAAAAGACCGCTCTGAGCAACCCGTAAAATGCGGAAGTTCGGTGCGTTGACATCACGCGTAATGGAATGACCTTGCCCCTCAATAGTGATCGCGCTGGTGATGGCGGGTAGGCCGCTGTCGCCGTAGTCTGAACTCGTGTCAGCCTTCACTGTCAGGGTAATGTCGCTTGTGAGCAGGATGGTGTCTGTGCCATCAGTAGTATTTGCAGACGTGATCGCATTCACTAATTCGCTGGCGCTACCTGTTGAATAGGTTTGTCCAGTGGTCTGGTTTCCAAAGAGTGTTATGGTGTGTGTCAACTGTGTTCCCAAACGGGTTGCGCCGCTGAAACCGGGGCCGTTCTGCATCGCGAAACTAAGAATAATTGTCTTATCAGTCGTTGGTGCTGAATTGAGCAGCGTAACATTGGCGAAATTGAGTTCTGTGGCACGAGCGATAGTCACGGTCTCTACGCCATATGGGGCATAATCAATCCCTGCGACAGCAGTTCCGCCGCTCACCCATATGTAAGCTTTAACCGTGTCCGCTTGGTAAAGCGTGCTGTCTAAAGTAATAGGTACTTGAATAGTGCCGCTCGTGCCAACCGGAACGCTGCTGGCTGATGTTGCGAATTGCAGTGTGCGGATGCTGCCTGCTGGCGCTACTTCAAACGCGCCAACGTCGCAATCACCGGCTCTTGGTGCGTTTATGTTGCCTACCATATTAAGTCCGCGTGCCACGCCGCGTTGGTCAAAACCGCTGCAAGCTACGCTGGAACTATCTAATGCTGGGCTTGGTTGGCTGATGGCAAAGGTTTTGGTGCTGCCGCCATTATCAGCGAAGGTTCCGATGTTCAAATTTTGTACAGGATTCGATAGATTTGTGAAGCCTGTGCAGCTTGCGTCATCGGCTAAATTGGCAGAATCCGCAGTGAACGCGCCACCGGATATAGCGCAGTTCGTACCCGTACTCGATTGGCGGATAATACTGTTTTGGAAGGAAAGGGATTGGGTGTTCGTGCTGTAAATGCCGCCACCTGTAGGTGCAGTATTGCCCGAAAAGGTTGTGTTTCTGATAGTGATTGAACTGCTGAGCGCATCGAAATAAGCGCCGCCCCCGCCGGAAGTCGCCTTATTGCCGCTAAAGGTGCTGTCGCTGATTAGGGTTCCATTCGTTTGTGCAACTCCACCGCCGAGATTAGCCGAATTGTTCGAAAACGCGCTGCCAGTGATGGTTCCACTGCCATTTGCGTTGACGAGACCGCCGCCCGCGAAAGACGCTTTGTTGGCAGTAAAGTTTGTGCGGTCAATGACTTCGGTGCCATTCTCAAAATAAATTGCACCGCCAGAGCCGGACTGGTTAGTCGAGAACACACTATCATGAATGTTGAGATTGCCGGATTTGACGTAGATCGCGCCACCGTAACCGGTATTCATATCCCCGGAATTTTGAGAAAACCCGCTGTCATAAATATTGGCCGTACCACTGAAGATATATAGTCCTGCACCGTCTCTAGCGACATTCGATATAATTGAGGTATGCGTTAGATTGAGCGTACCTTCGCTAAAAATGCCGCCCCCACAGCTAATACCGCTCCCACAACCGCCTGCTGTCGTACCTGCTGTAGCATGACCCGCCCCAAGCGATAGGTTATAAAGAGTCAATGTGCCTGTAGACGCGACCCGTAGAAAGCGGAAATCGGACAAGCCGCTTTTAAAAAGCCAGTGCCCTTGCCCTTCGATAGTGATGTCGCTGGTGATGGCAGGCAAACCGCTGTTGCCATAGGTTGTACTTGATTCCGCTATAGCATCCAGCGTGATGTCTGATATGAGGATAATTGTATCGGCATCAGGATTACTATTGGCTGAGTTGATAGCGGCGACTAAGTCATTAGCCGTGGCGACAGAAGAATTGTTCGCGAGGAGTGGTTGAGAGGAAATGGTAAACGTCGTTATGAGTAGCGTGGTGAGAACAGCAATGAGCGCATATCGCCATTTCATGAATGAACCTTCGTAATTTGAATGGTTATAACTCTTTATTCAATAAGTATACCGAAAATTACGCGGTTCAATTGTTAAGTTTTATAGTATTAAAGAGAGCGCCAGCCGACGCTCCCTTTGTTCGAGTAGTTCTAATTTGAGATCAGTGTGCCAACCTCGTGGTTGCCTTGTACGGCCTTGAACAAATCACCATCTGCCCAGAAATCCACCACCAAAATTGGTAGGTTATGTTCTTGGCACAGTGTGAAAGCGGTCATATCCATTACTTCGTATTTATTCGCCAGAACCTCATGATATTTGAGGGTCGCGAAGCGGGTTGCCGTCGGGTCTTTCTTGGGGTCGGCGGTATAAACCCCGTTGACCTTGGTGGCCTTGATGACGATATTTGCGTCCATCTCCATCGCTCGTAG
>JACDGI010000622.1 GCA_013821665.1 Anaerolineae bacterium | reverse complement strand
GCATGAAAGCGCTCAAAGGAAAAGGCAATCCAGCGGTCGTCAACAATTTGTTGAAAGAACAACTGGCGGCGAAGAAAAGTTAGTGGGCGCAGGTTGTCGGGTTAGCCGCTTCGGATACGGCGCGGATCGTCTTCTTAAGCATATCAATCTTGAAGGGTTTAGGAAGAAAAGCATTCGCGCCCAATTGGGTTGCTTGCTGCTGCCACTGGATAGGTGGAGCGGCTGTTAACAAGATAAAGGGAATAGAACTAAACTGCGGGTTTTCGCGAACATGCCCAAGAAAATCCAACCCATCCATTTGCGGCATATGGAAATTGCTGATAATGAGGTCAGGCGCAAACTTCCCCTGTTCGAGCATGGTCATACCTTCCTGACCGTTACGACCGGAAATCACATCATAACCCTGTTGGTTGAGTACCATTTCCAAGAGGGTCACAATATCCGAATTATCATCTAGCAGTAAAATCGTGGTCATAATCTTCGCGCTTTATCTGAAGAGTCCCATGTAACCTATCATAAACCGAAACTTAAGATTAATTAAAAAGGATTTATGAATATTTTCTCAATTAACTGACAATCATAAATGATGCAGAAAACAATCTAAAAATGCGATAATCTGGCAACCTCCAATAAATGGGGCTATGAAATTTTGTCGATTTATTGTAGAATATCTATTCTAAAAACATCCCTATTTGACGCGTAATTTAAGCGAATGTGCTATAACTACCGCAAGGGAACATCACAGATTATTCACAGTCGAATGGGCTGCATAAACCGGGTTAAAGAGGAGTAGATAAAATGGCAGGTTGGAGTCAAACAATTATCGTTGGGAATGTCGGACGCGACGTAAACTTCAAGTACACCCAATCCGGCGTGCCAGTCGCAGATTTTTCGGTGGCCGTCACACGCCGCTTCGGTGGACGTGATGGCGCGGAAAAACAAGAAAAGACCACATGGTATAAGGTCACTTGCTGGCGCAACTTGGCCGAAATTGCCAATCAATATGTACGTAAGGGTATGCAAGTGATGGTGGTTGGTCAGGCCGAAGTTTCATCTTACCTTGATAAAGCGGGGCAGCCTGCCGCGTCCCTCGAATTGACGGCTGACAACTTCCAAATGTTGGGTGGTCGTGGTGAAGGCGAAGGTCGCGCCGCCAGTGGTGGCGCTGGTGGGAATTACGACGACAACAATTACGCACCAGCCCCGCCGGACAGCATGGGCGACATCCCGTTCTAAGCAAGGGTTTCAATCAAACATAGAAAATAGGCGGACAACCAACTATTGTCCGCCTATTTTTATGCCTAGATTTCGACGACGATTTTACCGCGTCCATGTCCGGCATGGCTGGCTTCAATGGCTTGACGCACATCGGCAAATGGGAAGACTTGACTCACCAATGTCTTGAGTTTGCCAGCATCAATGAGTGCTGCTATTTTTGTAAGCTGTTCACCACTGGGTTCGACTTCAATGCGGAGGACACGTATGCCATAAGGACCACCTGCTCCTTGCGTTGGGCGACCAGCGATGCTCACGACGATACCACCCTTTTTGACCACACCATAAGAGCGTTCCAGTGTGTCATTGCCCACCGTGTCCAGCACCACATCGACATCCTTGACCACATCCTCAAAACGGGTCGTCTGATAATCAATGAACTGATCAGCACACAACTCGCGCACATATTGTTCATTGGCAGCCGAAGCCGTGCCAATCACAAACGCTTGGCGTTCTTTGGCAAGCTGCACCGCAAATGCGCCGACCCCGCCCGCCGCCGCGTGGATCAACACCTTTTGTCCAGCTTGTACATTGGCCGTCTCGAACAACACTTGCCACGCCGTCAACGCACCCGCTGGTACGGAAGCCGCCTGAACAAAATTGAACGTAGCGGGCTTCTTGGCAACTTCATTCCGTTTCAAAATCACATATTCGGCAAACGCACCGCCACGCAACTGGATCATGGCGTAGACTTCATCACCGACTTTAAGGTCTGATATACCGCTGCCGACTTCGACAATCTCACCCGCTAAATCCCATCCCAAGGTGAGTGGTAAAGACGTAACCGCCTGTAGATAACCTTGGCGAATGGCCCAATCCACCGGATTGAGTCCCGCCGCACGGACGCGCACCAATACCTCATCGTGCTTGGGTTGTGGAACCGGAATAGACTCGATTTGTACGACATTGGAATCACCGTATTGATGAATACGAGCAGCTTGCATTACATTCGACATTTGAACACCTCGTTAGATTTGCAATCGACACACCATCTATACGTCGTATTCAAAATGCCCACAAGAAGGCAGTTTTTAGACAGATACTTACCAAAAGGATACCCACATGGATTTACAACTCGATATTGAAACACTGACACCGATTGATGAAGGGCGGCAGCGAGCGCGTGAATATGCCGAACAATTTGGCATGTTCGAGGGCTGCCCTTTGGTCAGAGCGTTGGATGTGGTACGCCGCAAATGGGCCATTCAAATTGTGATGGCGTTGTATCGCAGTGAAGAACCCATTCGTTTCAACCAACTCGAACGGGAACTCGCGCCGATTACTCAGAAAGAGTTGACCAAACGCCTGCGCGAATTGGAACAAACGGGCATCATCAGCCGTACGATTTATCCCGAAATACCGCCGCGCGTGGAATATGAATTAACCGAGATGGGTCGTGAGTTCAAACAGGCTTTGGCAGTTGTGGGGGATTGGTCACGCAAATACTATGGTGCCAGCAGCATCTAAGCGGACAATCGCGCTTTCTAAGCGGTTGCGGTATGCTGTCCGATATAAAGAGTAGCCCAACCAACCAAGAGAGTGTGATATGGATAATTTAACCACCATCAGCGAAGGTATTCGTGCGGCCTTCGTCACCAAGAATGCCGCCCGTGATGAAGCGGTCAACCGCAGCCGCGAACTGGTGCGTCATTGCTCGGAGGCTATCCGCGCCATCCACCGCCGCGAGTGGGACAAAGCCACCGACAAAATGACGACTGCCAAAACCGCTGCTAAAGATTTGACGGCGGGACTCGCCAATTATCCTGATTTGTACCATGCCGGTTATACACAGGATGCGCTCAAAGAAGTGGTCGAAGCCTGCTGCACTTATGCCATTGTGCGCGGATTACCCTTGCCCACTCCCCAAGAACTCAACGTCGAAAATGACACCTTCTTAAATGGATTGGCCGAAGCCGACACCGAACTCCGGCGTTTCATCCTTGATATTTTACGGCGCGAAGATGGAGATACCAAAGAAGCTGAACGCTTATTGGAAGCGATGGACGACATCTACGACGAACTGGTCACGTTCGACTTTCCCGATGCCATTACCGGTGGTCTACGGCGGCAAACCGACATCGTCCGCGGTGTCTTGGAACGCACACGCGGCGACCTGACCACTACCCTCCAACAGCAGCGTTTACAGTCCGCATTGAAACAAGCGGGTAGTAATCGGACATAAAAGTTGCCGACCTTTTAACGCCTTCAACATCCTAAATTCTGGTTATAAACTGGTTTGCTTTGGTAGTATGAACCTATTAAATGATTTATACTCATTTCGGGTCATTCTTTCAGCCTACTTTCCCATAGAGGGTTCATGGCGACAGTTTTCATCAGCTACCGGCGCAAGCCAAGTGCTATTCTGGCGCAGTTGATCGTGCGGGATCTCAAACAACGCCATATCGAAGCCTATTTAGATACTGACCGTAACGATACAGCAGGCGCTTTCCCTGACCGTCTGCTGCAAGCCATCAAAACGGCTGATGTGTTCGTGTGTCTGGTGGCGGAAGGCACGTTCGAGTCCGAATGGGTGCAGCGCGAGATTGAACATGCCAGTCGGCTCGATAAGCCGATGATCCCCATTTTTCAGGAAAGTTATAAACCGATTACGCTGGATGCCGCGCCCACGCCCTTCGTCAAAGCACTGTTGGAACATGACGGTGTGCAGGTGTTTGACGAGAAAAATGTGTACGTCGATACTGCCATCGAAATGCTCGCCAAAATGGTTGAAAATACAGCGGTGTGGCGTGTCCAAGAAGCCAATCATCCACCTGCACCTGCAAATCCGCCACAGCCGATTAGCGTCGACATCAACAACTTGAACGGGCAAACCATCACACAATATGTGGTAGGCGATATTCTCGGTCAGGGTGGTATGGGGGCAGTTTATCGGGCGCATCAATCCGGCCTCAACCGTGATGTGGCCTTCAAAGTGCTGCCACCAAGCCTCGCGCAGCAGCCGGAATTTATCGAACGCTTTAGCCGTGAAGCACAAACCGCCGCCCGTTTGGAACATCCCAACATCGTACCCATTTACGACTACGGCACCTATGGCGGCCTGAGTTATGTCGTCATGCGCTTACTAACTGGCGGCTCATTAGCGGAACGACTCAGTTATCGGCTGAAAACAGATAAGGGTCTGCCGTCATTAAACGAAGTGGCTTCGATCCTGCGCGGATTGGGCGGTGCTTTAGATTATGCCCATTCACGGGGCGTTATCCACCGTGACATCAAAGCCAACAACGTCATGTTTGACGATCAAGGCACACCCTTCTTGGTCGATTTTGGTATCGCCAAGATTACGACCGCCACCACTGGCTTGACTGGTACCGGCATCGCGATGGGCACGCCATCTTACATGTCACCCGAACAATGGAAGGGTGAAAGCGTCACGCCAGCCACCGATCAATATGCGCTGGGTGTGATGACCTACCACATGTTGACAGGTCGGCTGCCATTTGAGGCGACCACCCCTTACGCCTTGATGAATAAGCATCTCAACGAAAAACCCACTGCGCCTGATGTGTGGCGGGCTGATCTACCACCGACCATCAAAGATGTGCTAGCGAAATCGATGGCGAAACTGCCAC
>JACDGI010000621.1 GCA_013821665.1 Anaerolineae bacterium | reverse complement strand
ATATTGAATACGTACAGTATCGGCAACGGCTTTGCCATAAAGATCAACCAGTGTTCCGCGAATAGTGCCACCGATAATATCATTGGCGAGTTGGGCGCTGGCGCTTTTGCCTGTGCCAATGGCCCAGATGGGTTCGTAAGCGACAACAATATTTGCCATATTGGCGGCATCGACACCGTTCAGTGCGGCGCGAACTTGACCACCGACAATCTTTTCGGTTTGTCCCGCCTCATTTTCGGCCAGACTTTCACCGACTGCAACAATGGGTTTGAGACCATAGGCTAGCGAAGCCTTAACTTTCTTGTTGACGGTTTCATCGGTTTCGTTGAGGTAAGCACGGCATTCCGAGTGACCGATGATGACGTATTCGGCAATGCCCTGAAGCATGGTAGGGGCGATTTGAGAGGTGAAGGCACCTTGAGCTTCCCAATGAACGCTTTGTGCGCCGACACGAATGTCAGTGCCTTTAAGCGCATCTGAGACAGCAACAAGCGCTACATAGGTTGGGCAGACCACACGGTCAACGCCGGTAAAAGGCGCGAGTCGGGGGGCAAGCTCACATGCAAACGAGAAGGACTCGGCAACTGTTTTGAACATTTTCCAGTTACCCGCAATGATCGGTTTTCGCATAGTGATTCAGAAGCTCCTAGTTGGAATTGAGTAGTTCAGAGACACGATCCATAACCCATTGAGGGGTATTTGGCATTTGTAAGATAGCTTTCCACTCTTTTTTGGCTTTTTCTGAACTTCCTTGTGCTTGGAGCAACTCACCATGCACCAAATACGCTTCAGGGAGTTTAGAAGTATCGTCTGAAAGACGATTAAAGGCCGCTTGAGCGAGCGGAAGCCGTTTTTGATTAACCAGTATTTGCACCGACATAATATCAAATAAGTTGGGAGGTTGAAAATCTGCAATTGATTTATTTAGGCGATCAAGCTCACGCAAATTGATTTGATCTGACGTTTTAGCGGCTGTATACAGCGCTTTGCCAACCTGAGCGCGTACAGCAGGATATATTGACGGATTGGATTGAGCGCGAATGATGTCTTGCTTATCCAGATATAAATATTAAGTTAGGCGGTTAACATCCTGTGCAACCTGCGCTGCTGATAATAAGTAATTAATTTTATCAGGCGCGATGGACAAACCATCTTGTACCGCTTTTTGGGCTACATCAGTCTGATTTTGCTGCCAAGCGGCTTTGGCTAACTCCAGATAAGAATTGGGATCGTTTGGTGTGCTGGCAACGGCTGTTTGGGCTTGATCTACTGATAACTCAGCAAGTGCGTTGTTAGTCGGTGCTGGAGCGGGTGTGGTTACTGGTGTGCCTTCTGGCAAGGATGAGGCAGTAATTGCTAGGGAAGCCAGTGTAGGAAGTGGTGTTTGCGTCTTTGCTGATGTGGAACTGCCTATAATGACCGCGCTGAGGGCGATTACAATCAGAATTCCAAAGATACCTGCGCTAATTAACCAACGGGAGCGGTTATTTGGAGGTGTTACGGGTAGTGGCTCGACCGGTGCGCCAATTGTATAGGATGGTATGGGTGTAGCAATGGCTGGTATCGTTCGATCCGGATTGGGTGGTGTAACTTTAGTCGGTGAGGCTGAACCAGCAATTACAGCTTGTTTAAAGGCGTTTAGCATTTCAACAGCGGTTGGGTAGCGATCAGGCGGATTTTTAGCAAGCGCCCGTATCAGAACTTCTTCAACCTCCGGTGATACATCCGGATTGAAATCACGCGTTTGGGGTAGGGCAGTGTAAATATGGTCGTGGACAATGGCATAAGGCGTATTGCCGCTGAATGGTACTTGCCCGACCGCAAATTCATAGAGGATAACGCCCAGCGAATAAATATCGGTGGCGGGCGTTAGTTCTTCGGTGCCTTTGGCTTGCTCCGGTGACATGTAGTGCGGCGTGCCCATGAGCATGTCCTGACTCATGGTTGACTGCGAAGTCTGAGTCATACGTGCTAAGCCAAAGTCGGTGATGTAGGGACGGTTAGCCGAATCAATGAGGATATTGGAGGGTTTGATGTCGCGGTGCAGCACACCCCGTTGATGAGCATAGGTGAGACCATTGCCGACAGTGACCAACATATCGAGTACTTGTGATTTTGTCACCGTGCTATCTGTCATGATTTCTTTGAGGGTCTGCCCCTCGATTAACTTCATGACGAGATAGGGCCGTCCATCAAAATAATTGAAATCGTAAATGGGTACGATATTGGGATGGTCGAGGCTGGCGATGATTTTGGCTTCGCGCTCGAAACGACCGAGAAAGTTCGGATCATCAGCATACGATTGCTGGAGGAATTTAATGGCAACATTGCGTTCGAGCTGAGGGTGGTAGGCTTTATAAACGGTTGCCATACCACCCTGACCATATTGGCTGATAATCCGATACGGCCCGACCATGTCTCCAGATTGGAGCGCCATAAAACCCCCATACGCGGAAGCGAGTGATTCAATTCATTATATGCGGGCAATGACGCGCCAAACAATCAGTAAAATGTAATCAAAGTGTTACGCTTTATCTTTGAGCGCAACCACACCCGGTAAGGCCTTACCTTCGAGCATTTCCAAACTGGCCCCACCACCCGTTGAAATGTGGGTGATACGCGAGGCCAGACCAGAGGCTTCGACAGCCGCAGCCGAGTCGCCACCACCAATGATGGTCGTTGCGCCGTTGTCGGTTTGCTCGGCCAGAATTTGAGCGATGGCGTTTGTGCCTTTGGCGAAGTTCGACATTTCAAAGACACCCATTGGGCCGTTCCAAACGACCGTTTTCGAACCGGAAAGCTGCTGCTTGAACAACTCGATGGTTTTGGGGCCGATGTCATAAATACTCCAGCCATCAGGAACGCCGTCTTCGACATTGATCGTTTTGGTGTTGGCGTTGTTATCAAATGCGTCGCCGATAATGGCATCCACAGGAAGTACGAGTTTGCCACCGGACTCCTTGAGCAGCTTGGCGGCGGTTTCAACAGCATCGGCTTCTACCAGTGATTTGCCGAGGGCGCGACCCTGCGCTTTGAAGAAGGTGTTCGCCATGCCACCGCCAATGAGCAGGTGATCAACTTTACCTAACAGCGACTCGATCACTTCGATTTTATCCGAGACCTTAGCACCACCGAGGATGGCGATAAAGGGATGCTTGGGGCTTTCGAGGGTGGTAGAGAGATAATCAATTTCTTTTTCCATCAGGAGACCCGATACGGCGGGTAAATAGTGAGTTACCCCTTCGGTCGAAGCATGGGCGCGGTGAGCAGACCCAAAGGCATCATTTACAAAAACATCCCCATGCTTGGCGAGTTTTTGGGCAAATTCGAGATCGTTTTTTTCATCGCCTTTGTAGAAACGTGTATTTTCGAGCAGCAGCACGCCGCCATCCGGGAGATTGGCAACCGCTTGATCGGCAACATCGCCTATGCAGTCGCTGGCGAACTGCACATCTTTGCCAAGTAAGGCAGCGAGGGCCGGCGCTACGGGCGCGAGCGAAAACTTGGGGTCAGGGCCATCTTTGGGGCGACCGAGATGCGACATGAGAATGATGGCTTTGGGGTGCTGGTCGAGAATGTATTTGAGAGTTGGTACGGCGGCGCGAATTCGTGTGTCATCGGTGATTTTGCTGCCTTCGAGCGGCACATTGAAATCGACGCGGACAAGGACTCGCTTACCTTTAAGATCAATATCACGGACGGTCATTTTGTTCATCAGATAATCTCCTGTTGGCCTATAAAAGGTGAGGCGCAGATCGCCATTCACCCCGAAAATCGCATAGTTGACATGAATACAGCGTTAGGTGTGACAGATCACCCATTGATCATAGTTCGCAGTCGCCCTATTTGTAACCTAATTAGTGTCAGGAGTTGTGCGTGACACCCGGAGTCATTATTCAAAAAGGACGGTTAAATCTAGCAAATCGGCGTGAAAATGACGAGACTAATTTCTTTAAGCTTCTGCGACGAGTTCTTTCGTCTGGCTGGCTCCCGCTCGTTCTTCCTGACTCATTTGTAGGATGGCGGCTACTAATTTTTCGGGGTCGTGTCGCCAAGGACGCTCGTTATCAGTCAAGTCGACGTAGCGAATTTCGTAGCGCTGTAAGATTTCGTGATGTTCCGGTGCAGGTTGCACGTAGTTGGTCACACCGGCGTTCAGGCGAGGATAGGCATTGTTGGCGAGAACGGCTTGAACGATGCCACGCCCAATGTGACGCTCCAAAGCCATAACATGCTCGGCAACGGTAAAGCCATCCGTTTCACCTGACTGGGTGGCAACATTACAGACATAGACGATATAGGCATTTGAGGCCCGTAATGCTTCGGCGATGCCTTTGACGAGCAAGTTGGGCAAGATGCTGGTGAAGAGGCTGCCGGGGCCGATGACCACCAAACCGGCATCAAGAATGGCTTGTACGCTTTCAGCGTAAGCCTGTACATCGGGTGGGCTGAGTCTGATTTCTTCAATCTTGCCACCGGCTTCGGTGATTTTGGATTCGCCAACGATATTGAGTGGTTGGGCTTTGCCAGCGACACGGACTGTGGCGGATAGATGTACGTCTTCGAGTGTTGCGGGTAGTACGCTCCCTTGAATATTCAAGACACGTTCGGTTTCGATCAGCGCGGTTTCAATGCTGCCCGTGACACCGGCTAGGGCACTGATAAAGAGGTTGCCGAAGGCGTGACCGCTTAAATCACCCGCGCCGAAGCGATATTGGAAGAGTTGGGTCATGAGGCTTTCGTCATCGGCAAGTGCGGCGATGTTGTTGCGGAGATCACCGGGCGGCAGCACGCCTAATTCACGACGGAGACGACCTGAACTGCCACCATCATCGGCCACAGTGACGACAGCCGTGATGTTACTGGTGAAAGGCTTTAGAC
>JACDGI010000620.1:3539-4890 GCA_013821665.1 Anaerolineae bacterium | reverse complement strand
GGTACTCGCCTTGCTGGAACCGGGTTTGCGCGCCTATTTAGTCACCGAATCGGCTGCAACCAAATAGACTTCTGTAGGGAAAATGTGTTCCACATCCCCTCTTATTCTCTATAATTCCACTTCCCACGTCTCGCCCACCAGATCATGCCCATAACTATGATGAGGTTCTTCCTCAACCAATTTGAAACCCGCCGCTTTGTAAATACCACGCGCTGCCAGCAGGACATTATTTGTCCACAGTGTCATTTTGCGATAGCCCTTTTGCCGCGCAAACCGGATGCACTCATCCACCAACCTTTTGCCGATACCTAAACCCCGCGCTTTCGGATCAACAATCAGCAGCCGCAGCTTGGCGATTTCGTCGGTCTTCTTCACCACAAACACCGAGCCGACGATTTCACCGTTCATCTCAGCCATCCAGCAGCGCTCGTATTTCGGATCAAAGTGCTTGATGAACGCGCCCACAATCTCCGCCACCAACCCTTCAAACGTTTCATCCCAACCGTAGTCACTGTTGTACAGAACACCGTGCCGCTCGACCACCCAGCCCATATCCCCCGGTTGGTGCGGACGTAGCAAATAAGGCACCGAGCGTTCGGGTGCGCTGCCCAACAAGGATTGAATCGTATGCATCGACTCAATCAGGCGGTTTTGATCCGCCACCGAAAGCTCGTTCAACATCGCTTCAATCTGGTTGCGTGAGCGGCTGTTTAGAAGCGCAAACGCTTTCTGCCCCGCTTCAGTCAAACTCAACACCGTTTGCCGCCCATCGGTTTCCGAAGGCTGCTTATCGATGAGTCCGCGCTTGACAAAGTCCCGCAAAATCCGGCTGAGATAACCGGCATCCAACTTCAGCTCATTGGCGAGTTCAGTCGCTGTGGCTTGCTCATGATGCGCCAGTTCATAAATAATCCGTGCTTCAGTCAGTGAATAAGGGCTGTTGAGTAATCCCTCTTCCAACACACCAATTTGGCGCGTGTAAAAACGGTTAAAATGGCGGATCGATTCGATTTGTGCAGGTAGATCGCTTACAGTCATCATGGTATTCCTACTTATTAAACGTCTACCAAAAGCATAAATATTTTAGTTGCTTTTGTCAACTATTTAATTGCTTTTGTCAATTAAACCGATAAGGATACTTCTTGGCAAACCTCAATCAACACGCCGCTTTTAAACAACAATATGGCCCTTGGGCACTCATCACAGGCGGTAGCGCAGGCATCGGTGAGGCCTTCGCGTGGATACTCGCCGAACGCGGCTTTAATTTGATTCTCGTCGCCCGTAACGCTGAACGACTTGAGCAAAAAGCCGCTGAAATTCAGACGCAAAATCCAACCATCGAAGTGCGTAC
>JACDGI010000620.1:0-3529 GCA_013821665.1 Anaerolineae bacterium | reverse complement strand
ATACAGCCGATTTGAGTGTCTCTGGTGCAGTCGAAATACTGATCCAAGCGACCGAAGGCTTAGACATTGGCTTGGTCATCCCCAACGCAGGCATGGAAACCAATGGCTCATTCCTCAAAAACAACTTCGACGATGAACAGCGTCTCATCCAACTCAACATCGCAGCACCTGCCCAACTTGCCCACCATTACGGACGACTAATGAGCCAGCGTGGACGTGGTGGCATCCTGTTTGTATCCAGCATCGCTGGATACGGCCCTACCCCCTATCTCGCCAATTACGGTGCCTCTAAAGCCTACATTATCAGCTTAGGCGAATCACTAAATTATGAACTCAAGAAACAAGGTGTCGATGTACTGGTTCTCTCCCCCGGCCTCACCGATACACCCTTCGCCACCAACAGCACCATCAACTGGGATCAAATCGGCGCACCCGTTATGGATGCCGATACCACCGCCCTCATTGGTCTCAAAGCCCTCGGCAGAAAATCATCGGTCATCCCCGGTCGTATCAATTGGCTGGTCATGTTTGTTCGCAAATATATCCTCACCCGCGCCCTGAACATCACCATCTTCGGACGCATATTGGAACGCGCCATCTCACCGGATCGCTTATGAGCATGTCCTGAATATGAAAGCTGTCACATAGCAAAATAGCTGCCTGTGGGTTATGCTCCTTTTTAGGAGGCAAACCTAAATGTCAACCGTAACAAGTACCCCTATTTGGACTCAACTGGAACAGCATTATCAGGCCATGCGTAATGTGCAGATGCGTGACCTCTTCGCCCAAGATTCAGATCGCTTCGCACATTTCTCACTGCATCTCGACGATCTTCTTTTTGATTATTCCAAGAATCGCATCACTGCCGATACGCTGAAGCTGCTGTTGGATCTGGCAAAACAGGCCAAACTCAGCGATAAGATTGAGGCCATGTTCACCGGCCAGAAGATCAACCGTACCGAAGATCGTGCCGTACTGCATATCGCCCTTCGCAACCGCTCGAATACGCCTATTTTGGTCGATGGCGTGGATGTCATGCCCGAAGTCAATCGTGTGCTGGCAAAGATGCGTGACTTCAGCGAAAAGGTACGCTCTGGCGCATGGAAAGGCTACACCGGCAAGGCCATCACCGATGTGGTTAACATCGGCATCGGCGGCTCGGATTTAGGGCCAAAAATGGTCACGCTCGCGCTGCAACACTACACCAATCCCAATCTGCATTCGCATTTCGTCTCCAACGTCGATGGCACTGACATGGCCGAGACGCTCAAAACACTCAATCCTGAGACAACGCTTTTCCTGATCGCCTCCAAAACCTTCACGACACAGGAAACTATGACCAATGCCCACTCCGCGCGTGATTGGTTCCTCGCCACAGCCAAAGATGAAACCGCAGTCGCCAAGCACTTTGCCGCCCTCTCCACCAACACCGAGAAGGTCAAGCAGTTCGGCATCGACCCGAATAACATGTTCGAATTTTGGGATTGGGTTGGTGGGCGTTACTCGCTGTGGTCGGCCATCGGTCTGTCTATCGCCATCGCCATCGGCATGGATAACTTTGAAGCCTTACTCGGTGGCGCGCATAAAGTCGATCAATACTTCCGCACCACGCCCTTCGAACAGAATATTTCCGTCATCATGGCCTTGGTCGGCATCTGGTACAACAACTTCTTCGGCGCACAAACGCAAGCCATCTTGCCTTACGACCAATATCTCTCACGCTTCCCTGCTTACTTCCAACAGGGCGATATGGAAAGCAACGGTAAAAGCGTCACCAGTGAAGGTGAAAAAATCGACTTCAGCACCGGCCCGATTATCTGGGGCGAACCCGGCACCAATGGTCAACACGCCTTCTACCAACTGATCCATCAGGGCACCAAGCTCGTCCCTGCTGATTTTCTGGCCTCAGTCGAGACTCATAATCAATTGGGCAATCATCACGAAATCCTCATCGCTAATTTCCTCGCCCAAACCGAAGCCTTGATGAAGGGCAAAACGGCTGACGAAGCCCGTGCCGAACTCGTCGCATCCGGCGACAAGAATCCATCGGATTTGCTAATTGCCGCCAAAACATTTGCGGGCAACAAACCGTCCAACTCGTTCCTCTATAAATCCCTTGACCCTGCCACTCTCGGCTCACTCATCGCGCTCTACGAACACAAAATTTTCACACAGGGCATCATTTGGGACATCAACTCATTTGATCAATGGGGTGTCGAACTCGGCAAGCAGTTGGCGAAGGTCATCGAGCCAGAATTGAAGGGGAACCAACCGGTCAACTCGCATGATTCCTCCACCAACGGCCTCATGAACTACTACAAACAGTCACGCGGCTAATTCATCCACCAGACATAAAAACAGGGGCAAATTTGCCCCTTTTATTGTATCGAGTATTTGTTCCCTCCATCGCTCGCGGGGGAGGGTTAGGGTGGGGGTACTCACCCTAAGCAAATATATCGCGCACTGCCAGCTTAAACCCCGGTAACACATCACCACCATCCAAAATATCATCAATATCAAACGTCTTTGAACCTGTTGGCGTATGAACAACGACAGTCTGCGACTTGCGATAGACCAACCAGATTAAGCGTGTACCATACTTCAGGTATTGCATCACTTTGAGTTGAACTTCATCAGCTTGATCAGTAGGTGAGATGACCTCAACTGCAAAATCAGGCGCACCGGGAAAATAACCCTCAGGTAATCCCTCTTTTGGAATGCGTGCTGCCGAAATAAAACCGACATCAGGCGCACGAACAGTATCTTTGCCGTCAAGGTTTTTAAACAGAATATAGCCTGTCTCTGCTGCTGTCGTCTCACCCAGCTTATGCTCCGTTACAAACCCTGTTATAAACCAACCGAGTTTCAATGCGTCGCGGCCATGTTTGAAGCTGGCTGGAGACATCTCTATTAGCATCCCTTCGCTGAGTTCAAAGCGCCGTAAATAGTTTTCAGGATTGTGAGAAAGGGCCCATAAACCCTCGGCTGTATAAACTTGCTCAAGTACGGTCATGGCACGAACTCCGGTAATTACATGATAAAACTATTATAGACTTAAATCGCCTCCAGATGCAGCATCGGGATTTCCTCGCCGCTCAACGTGACCACTGTTTTCATCAGGTCAGCGGTCATACACGAATGCGCGGGTAAAATACACACCAGTTCACCAATTTGGATGCGGTCGAAATCCGCAGGTGCCACCGTCAGCACACCATGTTCTTGCGAGAGCGAACTCACATACGTATCCTCAAACGGTGCCGACCAACCCGTTTCCGTTGGCAGACACACCGCCCCAAAACTCGTGCGCCCTTTGCCATCCACCGTGAAATCCTTCGACAGATGCACCCCGCCGCCGTACACCACAATCTGATTGCGTGATGCGTTCTTCGTCACCACCGGACACGCCAGCGCCACCGCCACATCCTCGACCTTACATGAGCCGATAATCACCTGCATCCAGTCGAAGTACACGAAGTTACCGGGGCGAATCTCCTCCACCGCGCTCAGATCCTCGACCACCGCGCAGCTC
>JACDGI010000619.1 GCA_013821665.1 Anaerolineae bacterium | reverse complement strand
AAGTTGTATCCCAAAGCGGATTACCAAGCCTTCCTTGCACTTTATGTTGATCCCAGCACCGAGAGCGCCCATTTACTGCGTATTAAATCGGCTGTAGCACAGGATGAGGCCGGTTTAGCTGTCCTCTATTCACAGGCTTATCTCTACTATTATCCGGGCAGTGCCAGCGGATATATCAGTTTGGGGCAGGCACGAATGGCCGAAGGTAAGAAAGACTTGGCGTTACAGGCTTTCTCACAGGCATTGACGGGTGGCGATAACGCGGATGTGTTGACAGCACGTGCCCAGCTTTATAGCAGCAATGGTCAGTACAAGTTGGCACAGGCTGATTTGAGCAAGGTATTTGCCCTAACCAACGATGATAAAGTGCGGGCACAGCGTATGGAGGCGGCGTTCTCGGCAGGTGATAGGGATACGGCTGAGTCGGATGCGGAGGCTTTGCTGGGTACAAATATTGTGCCGGATGCCGAGATCAAGTTGATGCAGGCACGTATCCTGATTGATAAAGCGAAACCGACCGATAAAACAGCTTATCAAAGCGCGGCAGACTTGTTAGCTGAAGTGACGGGTGGCGATATTCCTACTGAGCTGCGTCCGATTGCGAATGAGTATCTGGCGAAGGCCGACTATGTAGTCGGGCAGTATGATGAGGCGCTTAAGGCGATTGAGGCTGCGCTGGCACAGGGTGATACCGGAACCCGCCATTATATCCACGGGATGATTCTGGAAGCACAGGGCAAGAAAGATTTAGCTGTACGTGAATACGATTGGGTGGTGACATGGAGTACGGTTTACAGCTATCCATTTATTGACGATGTGCAGACACGGTTAGATAATTTGAAACCGTGATTAGTTGGTAAGCTTTAGATTGAAAGGCCATCTGGAAACAGGTGGTCTTTTTTATTGATTCACTTTCATGGCAATTACTGCACAATTTGCATATTATCCGCCGAAATGGCAGGCGGCTGTGAGGGAGTAATCCGCCGAATTGACACTTTTGCATGGCGGCTGGCTCGGCTGATGCCGCCAGTGCAGCGAAACGCTCCCGTGTATCCGCCGCCGCACAATTGGCAGTGTCGTCGCAGCGGATGTAAGGGAAGGAGCCGCCGAACATGCAAATGCGGTTTAACCACAGAGGCACAGAGGAAAGAAGAGAGTAATTGAATCATAGGCTAATTGTAGAACAAAAGGGCTGATTTGTCTAGTTAGAGTTGGGTTTGTCGAGTGTTTGGATGATGAGTTTGATGGCTGTCAGCGGCTCGTCGCGGCGGAGGGCAGCGAGGATAGCTTGCTCATCAGGCGAGAGATCGGCATGATGAGCGGGCGGGGTGGGGTCATCCGTGCGCCCAAGGAGGTAATCGGCGGAGACATTAAAGGTGTCGGCCATACGCGTGACCACATCACTAGAGGGATCGGCTTCTTCGGCTTCATAGCGCACAATTTGACGCATATTTAAGTCAAGTACTTTTGCCAATGACGCATATGTGTAATTTTGTTTTAAACGTAGGCTTCGTAGACGTTCCGCATTAAGCATGGTACATCCTGAATAAAATACTGCTTGACAAGTGGATTAAAAAGTCGTAAATTGGTCTTATAAGTCAAATAGAGTAGTAGAGAATATGAAATAAATATATCAAATTATAGCGGCGTTTTTCTTGTTTAGCGCTTGGGAACAAAACGCCGTTGACGGTCAAGCCAGAAATTGATACACTATCGGCAGTAATTAGTGGGTCTAAAACTATAGACCAATAAATTATGATTTGGGGCGATGGCGTAACGGCAGCCGCGGGAGACTTAAAATCTTTTGTCCTAACGGACGTGTGGGTTCAAGTCCCACTCGCCCCAATTTCTAAAGCGCTTTAATAGGCGCTTTTTTATTTGGAGTCAATCATGCGTAGTTATGCTGAATTACGACAGATACTTGAATTATGGGAGCAGGGAGGATCCAAAAAAAGTATTAGTAATAAACTTGGCATTCCGAGGGCGACAGTACGCGATTGTATCTATCGCTATGGCTCAGTTGCTAATTTGGAAGCAGTTATGCTTGGGGAAATTCCAAAACCGCCTGACGTAGTTTCTCCTCGATTACAGCCCCGCAAACTTGTTGCGGTATTTAAACCACGTGAACGCCGTTACAATGAAGAAGATCTGAAACAGGCTATTGCTACCTCACTTTCAATGGCAGATGTTTTACGGAAGCTCAATATCCGTGTTGCAGGTGGAAATTATGATATGCTCCAACGAAGAATTGAGGAACTTAATTTAGATACTTCGCATTTTACGGGGAGTGCTTGGCTACGCGGAAGGGAGAATCCATTTGTTCGGCAGCGGGCGCTTGAAGAAATTCTGGTTGAAAATTCCACTTACGTAAGCTCCAATAATCTTCGTAAACGCTTAATCGCCGAAGGCATCTTTGAACATCGCTGCGTGTCGTGCGGATTAGATACATGGCTCGACAACAAAATCCCCCTCGAAATTGACCACATCAATGGTGACCGGCGTGATAATCGGCTCGAAAATTTACGACTCCTCTGCCCAAATTGCCACGCATTAACCTCTACTTATCGCGGCAAGAATAAGAAAGCAACTACGTTATAACGTGTGAGCATTGGTGAAACGTCATTAAAAGCTGAATTTGACGTATCATTTAAGCGGATTTAGGATAACATTCCACTCACTCGCTCACACTACGGAACTCAATCGATGATGGAAAATTTTGTTATCCCCCCACAAAGCGCCATTTTACGCTTAGTTGAAGCGGCTGAAAAAGAACTCCTCACCTACGAACCCAAACTGCTGCCATTATTCAGGCAGTGTTATCTGAACACGCTGCAAACCACTGTCAAATTAGCCGATAATGGGACAAGTTTCGTCATTACAGGCGATATTCCTGCCATGTGGCTGCGCGATTCGACGGCACAAATTCGTCCCTATATGCCCTTGGCTGCCGAGGATGAAAGCATTCGACGTGTCATTGCCGGACTCATTCAGCGGCAAGCGCAATACCTGTTGATTGATCCTTATGCCAATGCTTTCAACGAAGCGGCAAACGGACATGGGCATCAAGACGACAAGACGCAAATGACCCCTTGGATATGGGAACGCAAATACGAGCTGGATTCGCTGTGCTATCCGGTGCAACTGTTGAATGATTATGTCGAAACCACGCATGACCACAGTATCTTTGACGACACGGTTCACCGGATGTTGCGAACGATTGTCACCACTATGCAGACCGAGCAATATCACGATCAACTATCTGCCTATACGTTTGACCGACATGGTGTGGCCTCGGATACACTGCCGCTGGGCGGACGTGGAACCCGCACCAACTTCACTGGCATGGTGTGGTCGGGCTTCCGTCCGAGTGACGATTCGTGTCGGTTCGGTTATCTGATTCCCGCAAATATGTTTGCGGTGGTGATTCTGGAACACCTGATTAAGTTTGCGCGTGAAATCTACCATGATGAAGATTTGGCGAATGCTGCCCAACAACTGCGCTCAGATATTCAATTCGGCATCGAAACCTATGGCATCGTGCAGCATCCGCGTTTTGGACGCATGTATGCCTACGAAACCGATGGTTATGGCAACTATAACCTGATGGATGACGCGAATGTGCCGAGTTTGCTGTCGATGTCGTATTTAGGTTACTGCGCTTCTGATGCGCCGCTATATGTGAATACCCGCGCCTTTGTTTTGAGTCCTGAGAATCCCTATTATTTCAGTGGACAGTATGCCAAAGGTATCGGCAGTCCACATACACCACACGGTTATGTCTGGCATATCGGTTTGATTATGCAGGGATTAACTTCGACTGATGAAGCTGAGCAAGACGCGCTCATCCAAATGCTGCTCTCAACCACCGCCGACACCAACTTTATGCACGAGAGTTTTCATCCCGATCATCCAGAAGAGTTTACGCGCTCATGGTTTGCTTGGGCCAACAGTTTGTTCGGCGAGTTTATTCTACGGCGGTTGCAAATCGCTGGATAAGAACCCTGAAACGGATAATCAATTTAGGCATATATGGATGACATTGATGGGACAACATACCTTCTAATAGAGCAGCAAGCGTCCGATGTTCCAAACCGCACTTATCCCCAATGGCGTTGTGGTCGGACAATCACCAAGTTATTAGCTGGCTTTATCAAGCACATTATCGCGCAGCGCTGGCAAGGTGCCGTCGACTTCATTCAGGAAGTCCAAGGCTTCATCCATCGTATTAACCATGCGTACGCGTGATTTAAAAAAGGCATTTGCAACGGCAACGATGAAGCGTTGGAGCGGATTGTTTAAACCCACAGTGATTGTCCAGCCAAACTGGGGATGCTTCGGAAATTGGAGTGCTTTGGTAGCATTGATTGAAGGCATGTATTTTGAGTCATTATTATTCCAAATCAAATGTACCAGTGATGCGTTGCTTTGGTTGAGATAATTGATAACCGGTTGGTCAAGTTCCAATAACTCTTGATCTGAGCTTCCGTCATGATTTACCATCAATATGACGCGATTTTCTAGGTACCAACTTAATTGAACAGGCATTGTGGTTCCTTATTTACTTATTTAATTTCTTAATTGTAGAGCCAATGATCATGGGAAAACAGTTAAGATATAATTTATAAAATACTTAAAAGCCTCTACTTAAAGCGAAATGAAAGAAATATCGTGTGTTGTAACGAGGCAGCAATCTGGTTGTCACTCTCGCCTGTCTCTATGCATCTGAAATCATCCGGCTTCTAAATCATTTCTCCGGTAAACATTTTATAGCAGATGGTAAGGCATTGACGGAGTAGGTTAGGCTCTACTAGATTGGCAGCAGATAGGCAAAGGGGTGAATGATGCCTGAAAAAGACGAGTATAAACTTGGAAACCGCACATGCCCACAATG
>JACDGI010000618.1 GCA_013821665.1 Anaerolineae bacterium | reverse complement strand
ATGCGATTGCCGATGACATGCCACAGCCGCGTACACTGGTCGGTGCGTGGCGAGAAATGCGTACGGTGTGGAATCGTCAGCAAGTTGAGCCTGACTATGTGTTCGATACGCCACTGCCACCCACAGCCAAACCCGCTTACATCGGTGATACTCAACTGAGAGAAGACGCTGCGGATGAATTGGAAGCTTCTATTGGCGACCTCGCTCCCAAGGGTTTGAGTGAAAAATCGTAGGCGAATGTAGGATTGAGGTCTGTTTTGTTAAACCCTATGCCTTGAACTTGGCGTTCTTGGCGACTTGGCGGTTCAATTTCCTCATGCCTAGCCGCTGGATTGGCGAACTATCAGTTGCACCGGCGTGCGGATGAAAAGTGGAATTTCGTCGGCATTTTCGATGCGCTTGATGATGCGTTCCGCTGCCAGTTCACCCATCAACTGTTTGTGGACGTGGATGGTCGTCAACGAGGGAATGGTAAAACCCGACTCAGGAATATCATCGAAGCCGGTGACCGCTATGTCCTCCGGCACACGCAAATGATGCTGGTGCAGCCATTGAATAGCGCCAATGGCGATCAAATCCGAGGCACACACAATGGCATCCGGCGGCTCAGCCAAGTGCATCAGCTTCTCGGCACCGAGGTGGCCTAAGGCGGGGCGCCAACCGTCCATTTCACGGGGCATGATAACGCTCAATTCAGGCTCCGCCGACAACCCATGAGCGGCGAGGCCGTCCATGAATCCCTGCTGGCGGGTATCCGCATATCCGGTAATAAACCCCAAACGACGATGACCACAGTTCACCAGATGATCGACCATCAGCCGCATACCGCGATAGCCGTCAAAGACAATCGTGTCGTATTCATCGCCAATCGAGTCAATCGTACTGACCAGCGCGCGCATGTTGGCCTTGAGATAGTCAAGGCTTTCCGCGCCCAATGGTGGGCCAATCAGGATGACACCATCTACCGCATTAAAACGTAGGATATCGCGCATCTGTGCGGCGGTGCTAACCTCGTTATGGGTGTTGATGTAGGCGATGCGGTGTCCGAGTTCGGTCAGTTTGAGATCGACGCCTTCCAACAAGGCGTTAAAAAAGGGATCGCTGTATTTGCCCGTTTGTGAAATGAGCATGACACCGATTTCCCGACGCTGTTTATCCTGTGGATGCGGCACCGACGCTGCCCCTCCATATTGGCGTTGGAGACGACCTGCTTGCGCCAGTTCTTTCAAATCCCGCCGAACCGTCATCAGTGACACGCCGAAACGGTCAGCTAATTCTTGCGTTTCAAGAAGCGACTGGTCATCTGCCGCTTCAATCAACCGGACGATTTCGTCTTTGCGCGCTTCTTTACCCGACATAAATGCTTGTCCCATAAAATCTTATAGACCGCAAACTTTGAGTTACACAAATTACTATGACATAACGATAGCAATGCGTCGAATATCACACAACTTCTTGCTTGACAAAGACACACAAGAATGTTCAAATCGACCAAAATAAGTGTTCGATTTAAACAATTTGAATGATTGTAACGTTTCAAGTTCAAAAACGAAAAGAGCAATTTCCGACTCGATCAGAATATGGCTCTCATTACTTCAGCTTGACCAGAATTTAAGACGCTTCGCAGCTTGTGAGGCGTATATAACAAGGAAATTCGCATGACCATCCATAACGGATTAGCACCCACGCCGCCGATGGGCTGGAATAGTTGGGATTGCTTCGGCCCATCCGTGCGCGAAGATGAAGTCAAAGCCAATGCTGATTATATGGCGGCTTATCTGCTGCAACATGGCTGGGATACCATCGTCGTCGATATTCAGTGGTCTGACCCTGCCGCCAGAGCGCATGGTTATAACTCGAATGCGACGTTAGTAATGGATGACTATGGGCGTTTGCTACCCGCACTCAATCGTTTCCCATCCGCGGCCAATGGCGCAGGCTTCAAGCCACTGGCGGACTTTATCCACGCTAAAGGACTCAAGTTCGGGATTCACATATTGCACGGCATTCCACGCATTGCGGTACGCCAGAATTTGCCGATATTGAACTCGGAATATCACGCCGCCGACATCGCGGATACGAGCAGCACCTCAACATGGATTGACGATATGTACGGTGTCGATATGTCCAAAGCAGGCGCACAGGCTTACTACAATTCGATCCTCGAACTGTACGCCAGTTGGGATGTGGATTTCATCAAGTGCGATGATATTTTGTGGCCGTACCATGCGGATGAAATCGAAGGGTTACATCAAGCCATTGAACACAGCAAGCGTCCGATCACATTGAGTCTATCGCCGGGGGTTGAAGTCAGCACCGACCACTATGATCATCTGCGGCAAAACTGCGAACTCTTCCGCATTTCAGCCGATTTTTGGGATCGTTGGGAAGACCTCAAAGTGCAGTTCGCTAACTGTGCCAAATGGTCAGACTTTACCGGCCCCGGCTGTTGGGCGGACGCGGACCTGCTGCCGCTCGGACACATCGGTATCCGTGCGGAGCGTGGTGATGATCGCCAATCGCTGTTGACCCATGACGAGCAAACCACGCTCATGACCTTGTGGGTGATCAGCCGTTCGCCGCTGATGTTCGGAGGTCATCTACCTGATAACGACGACTTCACCCTCGGCCTGTTGACCAACGGCGAGGTGTTAAAGGTGCTGCAAACCAGTTCAGATAATAAACAGCTTTTCCAGCATGGCGGCCAGATTGCTTGGCTGGCGAACAGCAGCGAGTCGGACGATCAGTATCTGGCGCTATTCAATATTGGTGATCAAACGGCGATGGTCGAAACCAATCTGGCGCTCATCGGCCAAGCAGCGCGTTACGAAGCGCGTGATTTGTGGAGCAAAACGGATGTTGGCACGATTAAGGGCAACTTTTCGCAAGCGCTTGCACCTCATGCCAGCAAAATTTTCCGGCTGAGTCCTGTGAGCTAAGAAGAAGCCTAATGATTGTTTTTCAGGGCGCACAGCCGTGTGCCCCTACAAAGTATTATTCATTTGCCACCACGAACGTCTTTAGACTTCTGGTTTAAATTTCAAACCACGCCATATTGATCTTGGTGGTTCAAATGGGTTTTGCCTTGGTCTATAGACTAAAAACTATCGACTTATGCAATTTACCCCATTTTCCCCCACCCTATCTCTGTATCATTCGCCCATTGGTCGCCACTACACAGCCCGTAAGCCCTACGCTAGAATTGTTCGGAAAGTCACAAACTAATCCCCGCAGGGAGGTATCGAGAAAATGGCAGGACATAAACAACTGGTAATCCCCGGCCCCGTCGAAGTCCGTAAGGAAATTCTGGACGCACAAACCGAGTGGATGATCGGACATCGTTCCAAGGCGTTTGAGGAGTTGTTCGCACGTTTGCAAACCAAACTCAAGCAAGCCTTCGTCACCGAAAGTCGTGTCTTCGTGCAGGGTTCGTCCGGCACAGGACTATGGGAAGGCGCATCGCGCAACTGCATCCGCGATGGCAAGAAAGCCTTGCACCTCGTGGGCGGCGCGTTCAGCGAGCGCTGGGCAGAAATCAGCCAATTGAACGGCAAGCAGGTGGATGTCATCACGGTTGATTGGGGCAAAGCCCATACACCGGAAATGGTGGCCGAAGCCATGAAGAAAGACACCTACGACGCGGTGTGCGTGGTGCATAACGAAACCAGCACCGGCGTGACCAACCCCATCAAGGCTATCGGTGAAGTTGTCCACCAATATCCCGATACGCTGTATCTGGTGGATACTGTCAGCGGCTTCCTCGGCATCGAACTGCTGACCGACGAATGGGGTATCGACATGGCGCTGACTTCCTCACAGAAGGCCTTCGCTTTGCCGCCCGGATTGGCTTTCGCCGCCATCAGTGACCGTGTACTGGCCCGCGCTAAAGAAGTCACCAATCGCGGTTACTACTTCGACTTTATCGAGATCGAAGCCAGCCTCAAGAAGAACAACACCCCATCGACACCACCCGTGTCCTTGATGTTCGCCGCCGATAAGCAGTTGGATGATATTCTGGCGGAAGGTTTACAAACCCGCTGGGCGCGCCATCTCCAGATGCGCGATATGACTATTGCGTGGGCCAACGCCCGTGAAATGGGTATCTTCTCGCAGGACGGCTACCGTTCACCCACCGTCACCACCGTTGCCAACGGACGCAACATCAACGTAGATGATATGGCGAAGTTCATGGGTACCAAAGGCTTCTCGATGGACAAAGGTTACGGCAAGGTGAAGGGCAAGACCTTCCGCATCGCCCATATGGGTGACATGCAAGCCACAACCCTCGAAGAAGTGCTTTCCGGCCTCGATGAATTCTTGGGTGTCTAGTCACCCGCTGATCTGATGATAACAAAGGGACATGGCAAGCTCCATGTCCCTTTTAGTTTGAACCTCACGATCTTCATCTTTTGGCTAATGTGATTCGTGCGTGACGTTGAGTCAAGCGCCTGCCAATACCCCTTGCCGCCTGATAATGAGGAATGGTCAATTATGCTCATATCGGACAATCTCCTCTTCGTTTTATCAGACTGATTCACTTCGGAGTCCTGCCCCTGAATGCCTCCCCTGAGCAACTGTTGAACAAGGCTGTACTCATCCAACCATTTATCACAATCCGCAAGCAGGATGATGACATCTCGCTGCTTGGCGTAGTAGTCGGAGAACTCCGGCGACTCGTGTATATCAACCATGAAATGCTTCGCAGTTATTTCCCAGTGACTATAAGTCGCACCATTCTTATGTTTTCGTCGCGCGATCATATGCCAATTTCGGGCTTCAATGTAGCCAATAAGCTGCTGGTGTGTTGGGCAAATGACACTGATTTCAACAGTTATACGTTCCAAGGATTCACTATCCCTTTACTAGCGGACATCGAGCCGACTCGTATTGACG
>JACDGI010000617.1 GCA_013821665.1 Anaerolineae bacterium | reverse complement strand
CGGTACTTCAACTGGAGGTTCTGCATAGTCGGAACCCAATAGCGCCATGAACCGACCCAACTGTGGATCAGGATTACAGGTCGCCCACGTCCGAGTACCTCGTAGTGGATGAGTTCGCCGCCGATGCTAATTGCACTCATAGAGTCTTCTGTATCCCTGCTTAAGAAAGCCCACGGGCTTTTAGAATGTCAGCAATTTGCCGGGTCAGTTCGTCCGGCGCAAACGGTTTAAGAATGTAAGCGATTGCACCTGCCTCGATGCCCGTTTGTTTTTCCTCATCCTGACCTTTGGCCGACAAAAAGATGACCGGAACATTCTTGATTTCGTCGATCTTCTTCATCTCGCGGCAAGCTTCGTAGCCTGTCATTTTGGGCATACGAACATCCATCATAATGAGGTCGGGTTTGACCTTGGGAGCAAGCTCAAGCGCCTCGGCACCATTAGCGGCTGCCGTAATTTTATGTCCCGCGAACATCAGCGTGAACTGAATCAGATCACGGATGTCGCGCTCATCTTCAGCGATTAAAATGTTTGCCATTGTGCGACAAGCCTTCCGTGTAGTGAGCGTTATTGACCCCGGCTCAAATCTTCTTGAGTTTGTTGAGAGCGTTTGGGTTGTTTGACAGGAAGCCCGATGTAGAAAGTTGTGCCTTTACCTAACTCGGACTCGAACCATATATCTCCATTATGCATCAGGACAAGTTCACGAACAATTGATAAGCCCAAGCCTGTGCCGGGGATGTCCATAACCAGCGCGTGATCTTCATAACGCTCGAAGCGTCCCCAGATGCGCGGCTTGAATTCGTCGGGAATGCCAATGCCCGTGTCTTCCACAGCGATGACCACGCGTTCTTGATCCGCATCCAGTTTGGCGTGGATTTTCACCAGCCCGCCAGCATAGGTGTAGTTATAGGAGTTGCCGATAACATTGGTCAAGATTTGCATCAGTTTGAGCGGATCAGCTTCGATTAGCGGTAGTTTCTTTTCGATCTCAACCGTGACCTTGATCTGCTTCTGATCATTTTCGGTACGACTCTTGACGCTGTTCAAGGCGTTGGGGATGACTTCATGCAGATCAACAGCTTCGATATTCAACTGTTCGCCGGCATCCAACTTAGAGATGTCGAGCAAATCTTCCACCAGTTTACTGAGGCGGTCGGCATTGTTTTTGATCTTGCCGAGGAATCCGCTTTGTGACTCGCTAAGTTCGCCAGCGACACCCATCAACATGAGGTCGGCGAAGCCTTTGATGCTGGTCATGGGTGTACGCAGTTCATGTGATACATTAGACACAAATTCGCTCTTGACGCGGTCAGCTTCAACTTCCTTGGTGATGTCGCGGAACACCGAGACTGTACCGAGATAGCGTTCGCTGATATAGACCGGCGAAAGATGGACCTGTAGCACTTTCTGACCCATATCGAGGGTTTGTTCCACAAAGTCGCCGGGTTGATAAGCATCGGGATTCTTCGTCCATGTTTCGATGTTATTCGCCCATTGGGTAGCGGATTGTCCGAACAAGCGCGTCAAACGGAGCATGGATTGACCGATGGCTTGATCACGCGGGAGTTCGAGGATGCGTTCGGCGGCACCGTTGAACAACACAATTGCGCCTTCTGAGTCAGCCAGCATAACACCGTCGGCGATACCTTCAACGATAGCCGAGTTCTTCTCGGACTCTTCTTGCTCGACGCGCACCAGTGTTCCGAGGCGTTCGGCTTGGTCTCGGATAAGGTGATACAGATCAGCGTTGTTGATGGCAGCGGCAACCTGATTGGCAGCGGCCATCACCAGTTTAAGCTGTGTTTCGGTGAAGGCTTTCGTGTCATGGTTGAGCAGCACCAGCACACCTTGAGGATCGTCGTTGCTTTCGAGCAGCACGGCCAAGGCACTTTGCCATTCGTTAGCGCCGGGAACTGTGGTATCCCAATAAGGTTCTTCATTCAGATTGTCGGCGATGAGCAGATTGCTATTTTCAAGCAGCCAACGGGCCAGCATTCCGGCTGGATGTTCGGTGTCGCCGCTGGTTAGGGCAGCAATATCAGCGTGTAGAGCGGCACGTGGCATCAGACGATCCGTGAGCGGGTCGATAAGGAGAATAACGCCTTCATGCGCATTAACAGCCGTGGCAACCGTTTCGAGGGCGCGTGTCAAAACGCGTTCCATATCGAGCGTACGTGCTAGTTCAGCCGTGATGCGATAGAGCATATCCAAGCGGTCACGTTCTTGCTGGAGTTCGTCGGTGCGTTCTTTAACACGTTCGTTTAACTCGGCGGCAAAGTTGTTGATGCGCTCGAACAGAAGCGCGTTCTGCATGGCCGAACCAAGCTGTGAACCGACGGTGGTCAATAAGCGTTCGTCGTTGATACCGAAGGCGCGGGTGTTGGTTGTATCACGGATGGCAAGCACACCCAGTACGGTATCACCGGAGGCCACCGGTACACCAAGATAGCTGCGTGCGTCTGGTTCGCCATTGCTGATGTTCAGGTTGTGGCGCATGTCATCACTGCTGAAGTTACCGCCACCTAAGGAGAGGGAACGGCGATGGTTAATGATGAAAGAGACTTCGTCGGTATTGAGTTGACGCGGTTCGATGGTGGCACGTTTACCGTTATTGACAACAACGGGGAAGGTGATCGTTTGGGTCGTTTCATCATAGAGCGCCAGATACATCTGCTCAGATTTAGTCAACTGCGGCACTTGGTCACGAACAGCCGCAATCATGTCCTCAATCTTGAGGGTGGCCGCAATCGATTGGCTGAGGCTGTTGATGAGGAAGCCTTCTTCAACGAGGGCCGCCGTTTCGGTTGATAGACGTGCGTTCTGAATGGCGATGGCTGACTGCGCACCAAGCGCCTGTGCCAAGCGGATTTCACGATGGCTAAATTCGCGGCGTTGGGCGATTTGCTGCACTTGAATGAGACCAATAGCCTGTTCACGCACGATAAGTGGCACGAGAACACGCAGCTTGTTTTTGTGGCGGTTGAGTTCTTCAAGTTCCATGATGTCGCCATCCGCTTGATCGGCACTGATGATGACAATTTGTGCATCCTGAAGCGCTTTGAGTTTGGCTGGATATTGGCGCAAATTGTAGCGTGTACCCTTGGGCGCAATCTGGTCGCCTTCACCGAAGCGGCTCTGATCAATTTCGACTTCGAGAATGTTTTCGACGTTATCCCACATCATGACGGCGCAGTCGTCCATTTCGAGCGCGTGCAGGAAGAGGTCAACGACGCTGCGGAAGGCATCTTCCAAGTTGAGCGTGAGCGATGTGGCTTGTGCGGCTTCGAGCAAGGTCTCTAGTTCACGGGTACGGATAAGCGTTTGCTCAAGCAAATTGGTGTTTTGGACAGCGATAGCCGCCTGATTAGCGATAATCAAGCTGAGGTCGATTTGCTCCGGTGTGAAAGGACGCGCACCGCTTTTGACTTCGGCATCAAACGCGCCGATAACTTGACCAGCAACAGTCATGGGGATCATGACGTAGGCATTAATGCCACGCGATTCCAATTCAATACGCAGTGGATCGGCTGCATCCAAAGCGGAAACATCGGCCACAATCACGGGCGCGGCGTTGCGGCGTACCTGCTGGTAAGCGGCACTCTGGTTGAGTTGAATGACCTGATCCGGTGGTTCATCGCCACGCGGATACTGCATGACGACCTGACCAATTTGCAGACCGCGTTCGAAGATCAAGGCACGGGCATCTTCCAGCTTGAGGGTTTGGGCGATTTCGCGCAGAGCGATTTCGAGAATGTTTTCGCTGTCGAGCGATTGTGCCAGTAAGACCGAAACACGGTTGAGCAAGCTAAGGCGTTCGGTTTGATACTGCGCCTCGGTGTACAGATTAGCGTTGTCGAGGGCAATCGCGACTTGATTGGCGAAGGCAAAGGCAGCTTGCTCGGCTTGGGCGTCGTAGAAACGCGGCTCACGTTTAGCCAGAGCAATTACGCCCACGACATTGCCCTGATTTACGAGCGGAATACCGAGCCAACTTTGCGCGTCGTAATCACCGGGAAGGGCATCCAACTTGAGGAGATGGTCAATACGATGTGGTGCTTTGCTTTCGATGACGCTGCCCATACGTTCATGAGCGGCTACACTGATGTGGGCTTCAAGCGGTGAAACGGTGCTGGTAAACCCACTGCTGCCTTCCAAAATCAGATCGTCGCTATGACGACTCCACAGGGTCATAGTGTCGTAATCCAGTACACGTCCGATTTCATTGAGGGCGAGGTTAATCACAGCCTCGCGGTTCAAGGAAGCGGTGATACGGCTGGACACTTCGGTCAAAACACCCAGTTGGTTGGCGCGGGCTTCGAGGTCTTTTTCCAGCAGGGCGCGTTCGGTCACATCTTCGACCAGCAGCACCGCACCACGAATGCTATCCGCACTCTTGAGCGGGTAGGTGTAGAAGTTGCGTACCATGAGCTTACTATCTTCATTGTCCATGCGAGTGGACTGACCAATTTTTTCGCGCGGAACACCCGTTGCGAAAACTGTTTCCAAATCATCTTTGAGGATGTCAATCAGGTTTGGCCGGTAGGCAAACAAATCTTGGCGCAGCGCTTCTTCTGATTTCCAACCATAACGATTTTCCATGAAGTCGTTGATGGACAGGATGCGGCCTGATTTATCCAAAACGACGATGCCTTGCTGAATGGATTCAACGATGGATTCGTTAAAGTTTTGGAGGTTGAGGGCTTGATTAAACAAATGCGCGTTTTGGATGGAAACCGCAGCCAGATTACTGATACGTTTGAGCAGCGGACGGAACTCATCAAAAGCGGAGGTATCGGTTTGGTCGCTGCCAATGTGCATGGCACCGAGGGCTTTACCACCTGTCATGAGCGGGATAATCAGAGAAGTCTTTTCGCCCTGCGCGTGCCACGTC
>JACDGI010000034.1 GCA_013821665.1 Anaerolineae bacterium | reverse complement strand
GCCCGCATCCGCTTTGTAGAGGCCGGTAATCAAATTGAGGATGGTGGTTTTGCCCGCACCGTTCGGCCCGATCAAGCTGACGATTTCGTTCTTCTCGACAGCAAACGACAAGTCCTTGACGACTTGCAAACCGCCAAAGCTCTTGGAAACATTTTGAAGTTCAAATAAGGCCATAGCTCAGGCAATCTCCACACGGCGCTGACCAACGAGGCCGTTGGGGCGATAAATCATCAATACAATCAGCAGCACCCCGACTAACAGCAAACGTGTAATACTCGGTTCGGCAGCAAGGCGCGTTTCCCACACAAAGAGCAGCAGGTAAATCGTCGGCACGAGCGCCACCAAACGCCACAAAGGCGGCTTGATACGGCTGACCACCAGCACTGCAACAATAAGTATGGTGAAGGCATAATTACCGATGAGCACGGCATTCGTTGGGATCGGCAGCCAACTGCGCACGGTATCGCTGATAAACGCACCCGCGGGTTGAAAGGCTGCAAAAGCGGTTGGATCAGTAGCTACCGCAGCAGCCCGCACGATAAAGCCAAATATAGCGATGGCGACCACCAGCACAATCGCGTGCCAGCGTGGTTTGATAACGGCGAATACCGTCACCACCACGCCGATATAAAACAGCGTTCCGGCCAGCGGCGCGTTACGCAAAATATCCGGCACAGCAATCATAATCAGTGCGCCAAGTAGCACACCGGGTAAACTACCTAACCCGCCCAGCACGATAATCGCATAGACGGTGATCAGCAGTGTGGTATCAAAGTTACCGGGGAAAACCGATCCTTGCCACGCGGCGAACAACGCTCCGCTTAAGCCCGCGATAGCCGCGCCCACGGCGAAGGCTTGCAACTTGAGTTGACGAGTCGGCATACCCATCGCTTCGGCTGCCAATTCATCCTCGCGCATCGCACGCCACGCCCGACCGATCCGCGACTTATACAGATGATAAATAACCAGAACCATGACGGCCAACACGACCAGAAAAATCAGATAATAATGCACCACCGAAGTCGCTTTGAGGCCGAAGAAGTTCAGTGGATCAAGGTTCAGAATACCGTTGGGGCCACCAGTCAGATCGACTGGCTTGTCGCGTCCCGGCAAATCGACACGGTTTAAGCTGGTTGCCAACTGTGTAAAAATTTGTCCGAAGCCCAAGGTGACAATCGCCAGATAATCACCCAACAGCCGCAGTGAAGGCGATCCCAACAACAGGCCAAATAAACCCGATACAACCACGACAATCACCAGCGTAGCCCATGTCGGCAAATGAACGCCTGTAAAATCCGAGGATAAGTAGGCATAGACATAAGCGCCGATACCGTAAAAGGCCACAAAGCCTAAGTCCAACAGACCGGCGTAACCCACGACCACATTCAAACCGAGACCCAAGGTCGCCATCAAAGCGATGTTGCCTGCGATGCGGATGACAAAACCGTTGTCCGTCACGAGAGGCAGTAAGAAGCCAAACACGACCATTACAATCAGCCAGCCCCATACGGGCAAACGGCGGCTGGTTTGCTCGACGAAACCCCGTAGGCCACTGGCACGGTTCACCCGCTGATCATACTGCTCTACCCACTGGTCAACACCAATTTTATCTTGCGACATGGGTTATACCTTCTGCGGGAGACGAGCGCCGAGTAAGCCACGCGGACGTATCAACAAAACGATAATCAAGACCACAAAGGCAATGACATCTTTGTAGGTCGATGAGACAAAAACGGTCGCAAAAGTTTCCGCCAAGCCAAGAATAAAACCACCCAGCATCGCACCGGGAATATTGCCGATGCCGCCTAAGACTGCGGCTGTAAAGCCTTTTAATCCGGCGGTGAAACCCATCAGATGCCAGATGCGGGTGAAAACAATACCTGTAAGGACACCTGCCGCGCCAGCCAACGCACTACCCACAAAAAAGGTGAACACAATCACCTGGTCGACATTCACACCCATCATGGCAGCGGCTTCGCGGTCAATGGCAACGGCGCGCATCGCCTTACCCATTCGTGTCCGCCGGATGAGGAATTGCAGCACGAACATCAACACAATGGCCGTCACAATAACCAATCCGCGTGTCGCCGAGAGTCGCGCGTTGCCAACAACAATCCCCAACGCGGGTGAGATCAATTTTTCAGTTTCATAATTGCGGAATTTAGCGGTTAGAGTAAGTTGAATCGCGTTCTGAATAAAGAACGAGACACCTAACGCGCTAATCAAAGGGGCGATACGGGGTGAATTCCGCAGCGGACGATAGGCAAACTGTTCGATAACAACGCCCAGAATACCGCAGCCCAACATCGCCAAAAGCATCATCAAAATAATAATCAGTACCGGAGCGATCAGCGGGCCATCGGCAGGTAGGAGCGACACCATCACCCCGTAGCCGATAAACGCGCCAATCATGTAGACATCACCGTGTGCAAAGTTGAGCAGTTGCAAAACACCGTAAACCATTGAATAGCCAAGCGCAATCAGCGCATAGACCGCACCCAACGTCAGACCGTTAATCATCAGTTGAGGAAATTGAGCGAGAAAGACATCCATGTGATTGTGTGTTTCTTGAATATGCAATAAATCAGGGTGACGCAACGCATCACCCTGAAAATTACGTCTGCGTTATGAACTAAAACGCCTTAAGGTGTAGCTTCAGGAGTCGCTTCCATCGTCATATCCGATGTAGCTTCCTCGGTGGCTTCCATACTGGCTGCGGTCGGCACCAGTTCGAAGTTATCACCCTTCACTTGGAAGATGTAAAAGGCAGCATTCTTAACATCACCATTGGCATCAAATGCCAGAGGGCCACCCAGTACGCTCATGGCCTGATCGGTCTTAGCAACTTCATCGCGCACTGCTGCACGAGTCAAGGTACCAGCCGTTGAAGCACGTTCAATGGCTTCCAGAATAACGGTGGTCGCGGCATAAGTGGGGGGCCCAAATGTACCGAAATCGCCGTATTCGTCGGTGTAACGCTTAACAACGTCAGCCGATGAATCCAGCTTGTGAATATCAGGCGCAAAAGCCGAAATGTAGGAACCTTCGGTTGTGCCCGCAGCACCCTTAATAAAATCGTCAACCGAGAAGAAACCATCGGCTGCGAAAATCTTGATCGAAGCACCCTGCTCGGTAATGGCCTTGCCCAGAGCCGCACCTTGCGATGCAATCTGACCGGGAAAGAAAATAGCTTCAGCGCCAGCAGCAGCCGCTTTGGTGACGAGAGTTGAGAAGTCTGTGTCGGTCTGCTTGACCGAGTCACGTCCGACGACGGTGCCGCCGGCCGCTTCAAAAGCCTTGGTGGCTTCGTCAGCGAGACCCGTTGAATACGAGGTCTGGTCATCAATGACGAAAATCTTGGTCAGCCCAAGTTCGCCAGCCATAAAATTACCGTCGGTTGGGCCTTGTGCTGCATCGGTTGGCACAACACGGAAGAACGTATCAAACCCACTGGTGGTCAATGTTGTACGAGTGGCCGACGGCGAAACGTTAACCAAACGGGCTTCCTTGAAGGCTGCGCCGGTGGCATCAACTTCTTGGCTGCCTGACGGGCCAACAACTGCGTAAATATCGGGATCCGCAATCATGGAAGCAGCAACAGTAACGGCCTTGGCTGCGTCTAATTCGGTATCACCTTGAACCAATTCAACACTCCAGCCGCTGGATTTGTTGAAATCTTCAACTGCCAATTTTGCCCAATTGAGCTGTTCAGTTCCAATCGAGGCTGCGTTACCGGTGAACGGCCCCATCACACCAATCTTAACCTTTACCGTTGGCGCTTGGGCGAAAACAACCGAGTTAAGAGCCATCGGTACGATAGCAAGAGCAAGTACTCCAATAAGCGACTTTCTGAACTTCATGACAGCGTTTGCCTTTCTAAAAAGAATGAACGACTTCCCCAACATCCACACTTTACGACTTACCCGTGCAAAGGTCTGCACTGTAGCACAATGTTATACCGTCACATCTTGTACAGCGCAAATAATTGCTTTAGGTCTAAAGTATTTTGGGGCAGAGTATAGACTTAATATCCCGTAATTGTCGAATCATTGTTGAAGGGTTTCGAGTATGCAGACCATTCAGGATGTGGCGAATTTGAGGACAAGCTATACTCAAACGCTAATTGCCAATGCTAACAAGGATGTCGATACTGTGCGCTATACAAATTTGGGACGAACTGGCTTACAAATTTCGGTGATCGGGTTAGGCTGCGGCAACTTTGGCGGCATCGGTAGTTCACCGGCCTTTTTCGGCAAAGGCGAGACTGAAGAAGAAGCCTTCGCCATTATGGATGCGGCGTGGGAGATGGGCATCAACAACTTCGATACAGCCGATGCTTATGGCTGTGGGCGCAGCGAAACAGCCATCGGTAAGTGGCTGAAAGGCAAAGGTGCTGTCGTCCGTGATCATCTGATTTTGACCTCCAAAGTCTTTAATCCGGTCGGTGATGGGCCGAATGACCACGGACTTTCAAGGCGGCATATCCTGCGGCAGGTAGAGCGCAGCTTGCAGCGGTTGGGTGTTGACCACATCGATATGTATTTGATGCATGAGCCTGATCCAAGAACACCGTTAGAAGAAACCATTCGGGCAATGGACAATCTGGTGCGGCAAGGCAAAGTCCATTACATCGGCGCGTCCAATATGCCGGGTTGGTTGATGACCAAAGCCTTGTGGATTAGTGACAAGTACAACCTGACGCGTTTCGACTGGGTGCAAAACTCCTACAGCTTGCTGGAACAGGGCGATGACCGTGAAGTGCTGCCCTTATGTGCTGATCAAGGGTTGGGTTATACGCCATTTAGTCCATTAGCGGGCGGCTGGCTGACTGGCAAGTATCAATCCATGTCGGATTTTCCAGAAGGGTCACGGATGACCATGCGTCCAGAACCGTATCAAAAGCTGCTCAACCAGAGCACGTTTGATGCGCTGGCAAAATTCAAGGCGGAAGCTGACAAGCGCGGAGTCAGCATGAGTGGTTTAGCGTTGGCGTGGCTGCTAAGCCATCCAATACCGATGCAGCCGATTATCGGGCCGCGTAAACCGGCACATCTTGATCCGGTGCCAGAGGCGCTTGGTTTGAATTTGACACGCGAAGAACACGACCAATTGACCGCTTTATTTCCGGGGTTTTAAGCCAAGTAATGTTCACACGGTTTTATATTGAAAGGTCTTATTGATGAAAGTCTTGATCGTTAACCAGAGTGAGGTCCAGCAGCTTTTGCCGATGGACGAGTGCATGGACGTGATGGCCGAGACACTCAAAACATTGTCGGAAGGCAACGCTATTCTGCCGTTACGTCCGGTGATGTGGCTGCCGGAAAAAGTCGGTGCGTTGGGGATGATGCCCAGCTACTTAGGTAACATCGGCATGATGGGTTTGAAAGTCGTTAGTGTGTTTCCGGGTAATCATGGCACAGAATACGATTCGCATATCGGCGCAGTAATGCTCTACGAAACCAAACATGGTCAATTGCTGGCGATTGTGGATGCCAGCGAGATTACGGCTATTCGTACAGCGGCGGTCAGCGGCGTGGCAACACGAACGTTAGCGCGGGAAGATGCCGGCGATCTGACGATTATGGGTGCGGGTATCCAAGCCAAGTCGCATTTAGAAGCGATGTTGGTGGCACGTAATATCAAACGGATACGTGTTTGGAGCCGTAATCCTGAACATGCCAAAACCTTTGCTGAACGGGAATCCAAACGGCGTGATCTCAAAATTGAGGCGATTGCGGATGCACAGCAATCAGTTGAAGGGGCTGACATTATTTGTACGACGACTTCATCACCGGAACCGATTTTGAAGGGCGATTGGTTGCAAGCTGGCGTGCATATCAACGCAGTTGGTTCGAGTGTGGCTTTTACGCGGGAGTTGGATACGGCGGCGGTCGTCAAATCCAAGTTGTTTGTTGACCGTCGTGAATCGACCATCAACGAGGCGGGCGACTTTTTGTTCCCGAAAAAAGAAGGTGCGATTAATGACGACCATATCAAAGGTGATTTGGGCGATGTGCTGCTAGGCAAACTAAAAGGTCGTGAAGCCAATGAGGAAATCACCTTATTCAAGTCCTTGGGGTTAGCTGTAGAAGATGTGGCTTCGGCACATCATATCTACGTCAAAGCCTTGGAGAAAAATATGGGGATTGCCGTCGAACTGGGAGGCAGCCGACATGACGACTAATCCGATCAGTCTGGCGGATATTCAAGCGGCACGAGAACGGATTGCGGGTTCGGCTATACGAACACCATTGATCCGATTGAATGTCGATAATATACCAGCCGAGATTTATCTGAAGCTGGAAAACTTACAACCGATTGGTTCATTCAAGCTGCGTGGTGCGGCGAATGCCATTGGTTTAGCTACATCGGAGCAGTTGGCGAAGGGTGTCTATACATGCAGTGCCGGAAATATGGCGCAAGGTGTGGCGTGGACTGCACGGCGGTTAGGAATTTCATGTACTGCGGTTGTACCTGACCATGCACCGGAAACGAAGTTAGCGGCTATTAAACGGCTGGGCGGCGAGATTATCAAAGTGCCGTTTGACGAGTGGTGGAACGTGATGGTGACGCATCATTACGAGGGATTAGAGGGGTTGTTTGTGCATCCGGTCAGTGATCCAGCAGTGATGGCGGGTAATGGAACCATCGGCTTGGAGATTTTAGAAGATTTGCCGGATGTGGATACGATTATCATACCCTACGGCGGCGGTGGGTTAAGCTGCGGGGTGGCGACAGCCGTAAGAGCGTTAAAACAGAATATCCTGATTTATGCAAGCGAAGTGGAAACATCAGCGGCCTTTGCCAGTGCATTAGAAGCAGGCGAGAAAACCACCATCAATTATCAAGCGAGTTTCATGGATGGTATCGGCAGTGCCAGCGTTTTAGATGACATGTGGCCGTTGGCAAAAATGTTATTGGATGGCTCATTAGTTGTGTCGTTGGCGGAAGTGGCGGAAGCAATCCGGCTGCTGGCAGAACGTAACCGCGTGATTGCTGAGGGTGCGGGTGCTACACCAGTGGCAGCAGCATTATCAGGCAAAGCAGGAGCTGGCAAGGTGGTGTGCATCGTATCGGGTGGCAATATCGACTTTGAGAAGTTGACGAAGATTTTCAAGCATGAGATGTGAAGGCAGTTGCAAGTTATAAGCGACAAGAAAAGACAGAAGCCGATTCTAACTTTGGAGATTTACCTGCTAAGCAGGTGATAACAGGTAAATTTGGGTTCATTATGGGTCACAACGGACATAATTTATGAAGGAATGGTTTGGAACAATTTTTTCAAACCGAAATCCAACCTGAAGGTTTGTGAAGTTATTGGCATAACAATCCTATTTCTGGTCGGGAGTTTGCGGAAATGTTGGAATGACTAAGGGTGCTTCTTGGTCGAACTTCTGGCGCATTCCTTGTCCAATTGCGAAAACTACAATTACCGCTCCGAATGCTCCGGCAAGATAGCTATATGAAGCAAAATCATAACTCTGCTCCAAAAGACAGAATTCTGGCGAAATTGTCTTGCATGGTGGACGGAATGGTTCGGGGACAGTCATCCATAGCGTCAGACGAGGAATATCAGCATCAAAAATTTGTTTTTGCTCACGTCGCGCATTGCACTTCGCAGTTTGATTTCGGCATAGTAGAGGTACGTCTTCGAACTGGTAAGAACGGTAGACACCTATGCCTATTCCGCTGCCAACAAACGCTATCGATAAAAATATCGCCGCCGCAATGCTGCCCGTTACCCCAATTTGCAACCAGCGAGAGCGCTTTCGCAATAAAAGGCCGATACCGACAAAGACAAAAGCTATTATGGCTAGAGCGACTAGAAGTAGTATCTGTTGCATCATTGCCTTCTATCCTCAATAATAAGATTAAGTCGCCGTAATGGATGGGTGAAAGGGTCAGGCAATCATCAATAACACTGATCTAATAGATGAGGAAGCTGCTAGCCATGAGCGTAACCCTAAGTGGGCAAGGAGCTGTCTAACTGGACTGCTGTCACACGCTTCTGGCGCAGACCAAGAAGGAAAATGAACACCGCGATGAGGGTGCCAAACGCGCCAACAACATAACCTACCACAGAAAAATCGTAAGTCTGCTCTATATCACAAAATTCGGGTGAGATGGTTTCACAGGCAGGACGAAATGGTTTTGGAACGGTCATCCATACAGCCAATCTTGGGATACGAGCCTCAAAAGATTGCTCTTGTTCATGCACAGTAGCACACTGGGAAGTCGTTTCATCACAAAACGGGAATTGGTCATACTGGTAAATCCCTATTCCAGTGGCACTGCCAATTAGCGCTATAGACAGAAATACCAGCAGCATAAGGCCAATCAATCCAGTGATTTTAAGCAGCGGCGATCTATTCCGCAGGAAGCGTCCGAGGCCGAATAAGACTAAGACTACGACTACTAAAATCGCTAAAATCGCTGCCCCTTGAGTGGTCATTATTATCCTCATCCTATCGTAGCTCAATTGAAGTAAATTCAGGATAGGCGAGATACAGGTTTATAGCAACAAATTCTAACCCCTAAATGGGAGGGGATAATGTGAGGGTGGATTAAGGCAACCCTCGCCAAAGTAAAACTGAGCCGATGTGATAGCCAACGATAAAAGGCTGCCAGTCGTTCATATCGACAACCACAATCGGCTGCTGTCCTACTCCTAAAATGGTTGCAAATTGAGTGCCATCCGGCGACCAGGCGATACCTTGAGCATTATCAATACAAAGGTCGTAAATCACCTCTTCATTGAGATCGAGCATCAACTGACGCGAAGTAAAGGGAACAGTCGTGCCGTTGCCAGAGGGTATCTCGAACGAAAAATAGCGATTGGTTGGCGAAAATAAACCGAGCGAAATATTCGATTCTGGCACAACAAAAGGGGTTGCCACGACTGCACCATCCCGATCAAAAACCGTCAGTGTACGCTTTCGATTCTCGTCGGTTGTAACATCGACGAAGATCAACGAGTTGGGTGACCACACCGATGAGATAAGGTCACGGCTTCCACCGACAGGGTTATCACTGATCGGCTCTTTATCCAACAAGTTGTAAAGTTGTGTATTAGAAAACCTCCCACCATAAACAGCACGCGTTTGATCGGGCGACATGGAATACTCGTAGTCGGTTAGGTCAAGATCAGGTCGATCAATAATTTCGCCCGTTTCAATGTCACCTTCCCTAGTTTCCTGTCCCCATCCGCCATAGAAAGAAACAAAGTGATTATTATCTAACCAGATGGGGCCAGCTGGTCCAAAGAGATATGGACCACTGGAGAAAACAACATTCGCCTCCCAAGTAAACACAATCTTCTTTCCTGTTTTCAGGTTTTCGGCCACAATATCGCCATAGTATAAGTAGTATCTTGCCATTGGGCCGGGGCCACTCAGTTGTTCCATCTCTTCATGCATTTTTTGGGTCAAAATCCATTGACCATTTGGGGAGAGTATTCCCCATCCCCAATGCACTACATAGGGCATAGCTGACGTATCATGAATAGCATGAATCCCTGCCCAACCATTGAGCAAGATTTCACCGTCGTATGACCAATTTTTGTCGGGAACAATCGGGGTTGGAAGACAGCGTTTCACAATCGGCCAGGGGGTGGGGTTATTGTCGTCGGCTGCGGCAATATTAATAGAAACAAGCAATAGAACGAAAGCAAATAATAATCGAAATTTCATCTAAAACTCTCAAATAGAAATGACCGTAATGGCTTCTATTTAAGAATATGGGGATTTAGCCACATTTTTTCACAAAGAAACCACCCATTAGCCGCCGTAGTTGCTGGATGAGAGCGTGAGTCCACCGTCAATGACAATGACCTGTCCGGTGAGGAAACTGCTGGCAGGACTGGCGAGATAGAGCATCAAACCCTGCAACTCTTCAACCGTGGCGATGCGTCCGGCGGGGGTGTTGGCGATAACCGCGGCATTCATTTCATCATTATCCCAAATGGCCTGGCTAAATTTGGTTTTGACGAAACCGGGCGCAATAGCATTCACTTGGATGTTGTGTTCGGCAAGCTCAACAGCCAGCACTTTAGTCATCATGATGACAGCGGCTTTGGAGATGCCGTACAGCCCTACCCCCGGATTGGGTGTGATCCCCGCAATCGAGGCGACGTTAACGATTTTGCCACCACCGCGTTCAATCATCGACGGTGCGGCAGCTTGAATGAGACGGAAAAATCCACGTAAATTCACATCAAGGGTTTTGTCCCACAAACTTTCATCGGCGGTTAGCAAGGGGCCGAAGTGGGGACTGGTTCCGGCATTGTTGACGACAATATCAATACCACCGTAAGTTGCTATCGCTTGTTCGACCAGCCTTGTAACGGTATCTTGCTCACCCATATGGGCGGCGATGGGTAGCGCTTCGCCACCTGCGTGCCGGATTGATTCAGCTACTGCGTTGAGGCCTTCAAGTTTACGGCTGACCAACACCACCTTTGCGCCAGCCTCAGCATAAGTATGAGCAATCGACTCGCCGATGCCGCGTGATGCACCGGTAATAATGGCAACTTTCCCCGCTAACGAGAAGTTTGGCATAGCAATTCCTTGACAATCGAATATTTTAGGGTTAAACATTTTAGGTAGAATATACCATAGAATATTCGACCTCACCCTCGTCTCTTTGGAGGCAGAGTTTGAGGAAGTGAACTAATGACAGTAAGGCTGTGAACCCCCACCCTACCCCTCCCCCGCAAGCGATGGAGGGAATCAAAGTCAACTAGGGGTTATTACGACAGTCGACAGATGATTTAACAACAGTTCTGATGGGAAAACCGTTATGTGGATTGTCTGTATTGGCGGTGGGCCGGCTGGTTTGTACTTTGCGCTGCTGGCGAAAAAGGATAATCCCGACGCGCGTGTCATGGTGGTGGAGCGCAACCGCCCCAACGATACCTTTGGATGGGGTGTGGTTTTTAGTGACCAAACCCTCGGCAATTTACAGCAAGCTGACCCCATCAGCCAGCAACGTATCCTCGAAAGTTTCCATCATTGGGATAACATCGACATTCATTTCAAAGGACGCACCATCTCCTCCGGTGGTCACGGCTTCATTGGCATCGGACGGATGCGGATGCTCAATCTGCTGCAAGAACGCTGCCAAGAACTCGGTGTGGAATTGTGCTTCCAAACCGATGTGGCCGACGAAAGTGCTTATGCCGATGCCGATTTGATTATTGCCAGTGATGGCGCGAACAGTGCGATCCGGCGAAAATATGTCGAACACTTCCAGCCGGACATCGAAAAACGCGCCTGTAAGTTCGCATGGTTCGGCACACATCAAAAGTTTGATGCTTTTACCTTCGCCTTCGAGCAAACCGAATGGGGTTGGTTCCAAGCACATGCCTATCAATTTGATGCGGATACCAGCACTTTCATCGTGGAAACGCCGGAGGAAAATTGGCTGGCGGCAGGCATGGATCAAATGTCTGCTGACGAGTCTGTTGCCTTCTGCGAAAAGCTGTTTGCTAAATATCTTGGCGGTCACAGTTTGATGAACAATGCCAAGCATCTCAAATCGCCGTGGATTAATTTCAACCGGATTATCACCGCCCATTGGACGCACAAAAATATCGTCTTAATGGGTGATGCTGCTCATACCGCGCACTTCTCGATTGGTTCTGGCACGAAGCTGGCTTTAGAAGATGCAATTGCATTGGCGAAGGCTATTCGTGAAGAGAAAGATGTCGCCAGCGCCTTGAAAGCGTATGAAGAAGAACGGCGGGTCGAGGTACTCAAGATCCAAAACGCGGCACGTAACAGCACCGATTGGTTTGAGAATGTTGACCGTTACACCGGTTTGCAAGCCGAGCAATTCGCTTATAGTTTGCTGACGCGCAGCCAGCGTATCTCGCACGAAAATTTGCGTCTGCGGGACAAAGAATATGTGGCAGGAATGGAGCGCTGGATCGCCGGACAAAGTGGGCTACCCGCCAAAGCGATTCCACCGATGTTCACGCCGTTCTCGCTGCGCGGCGTGACCATTCCAAACCGTGTGGTGATGTCACCGATGGCGATGTATTCCTGCGAGGATGGCACACCCGACGACTTTTATCTGGTGCATCTGGGCAGCCGAGCACATGGTGGCGCGGGATTAATCTTCACTGAAATGACCTGCGTATCCGCTGATGCTCGCATTTCCCCCGGCTGTGCAGGTATGTATAAAACGGAACACAAAACGGCGTGGAAGCGGATAGTGGATTACGTGCATACGCGGACATCCGCCAAAATCGCGATGCAGTTGGGACATGCCGGGCCAAAAGGTTCAACACAGCTTGGTTGGCAAGAAGATGGCGAACCGCTGCTGAGTGATAACTGGCCTCTGATTGCACCGTCGGAAATTTCCTACAGCCCGCATCATCAAATGCCGCGCCAGATGACACGCGAGGATATGGATCGGGTGAAGGCCGATTTCATACGGGCGGCTGTATGGGCGCGTGAGTGTGATTTCGATTGGTTGGAACTGCACTGCGCGCACGGTTATTTATTGTCGGCGTTTATTAGTCCTTTGACCAACCAACGTGACGATGAATACGGCGGTTCGCTCGAAAATCGCTGCCGTTATCCATTGGAAATTTTCAGCGCTTTACGTGAAGTATGGCCGGATGAGAAGCCGATGTCGGTGCGTATTTCAGCACATGATTGGGCACCGGGCGGTAATACGGATAACGACGCAGTTGAAATCGCCAAGCTGTTTAAGGCAGCCGGTGTTGACTTGATGGATGTGTCATCCGGTCAAACCACACGCAGCGCTCGTCCGATTTATGGCCGCATGTATCAAACGCCTTTTTCCGACCGCATCCGCAACGAAATTGGCATCGCGACGATGGCGGTTGGCGCGATTTTCGAACCGGATCATATTAACAGCATTATCGCTGCCGGACGCGCGGATTTGTGCGCCCTTGCCCGTCCGCATCTGGCTGATCCTTATTGGTCGCTGCACGCGGCGGCACAGTTAGGCTACACCGAGATGCCGTGGCCGAACCCCTATTTGCCGGGTAAGTTGCAGCTCGAACGCAATCTCGCAAAGGCTGCGGCTCAACTCGCCGCACCGCCTAGTTCACCAGAGGAAGAAAAATGACTCAAAGAAGAAACCCCCACCCCAGCCCTACGTCGGCTACCTTGCGGAAAGCTCAGTCCGCCGACAGCCCGCAAGCAAGGGAGGGAGTCGGATCAGATAATGTTACTGGTGTGGTTGACCGTGAATCGGTCGGCACGGAACTCGACCATACCTCGCTGCGCTTATGGTTGCGGCTGTTGACCTGCACGACACTCATTGAAAACTGCGTCAAAAAAGGACTGCGCGGCGACTTCCAAACCACGCTGCCGCGCTTTGACTTGATGGCACAACTCGCCCGTTATCCCGATGGCTTGAAAATGGGCGAACTGTCACAGCGCATGATGGTTTCCGGCGGCAACATTACCGGCATCACTGACCAACTGGAAAAAGAAGGTTTGGTCGAACGCATGACCCTACCCACCGACCGGCGTGTATGGCGGGTGCGTTTGACCACAAAAGGCACGGAGACTTTTGCGGCGATGGCAACGGTTCATGAGGATTGGATCGTCGATATGATGAATGATCTCACACCCGACGAACAACATCTGCTGCATTCGATGCTGGGTAAGCTCAAACAGAGTTTGCAAGGCAAAGGCTGCGAGGGTTAAGGCATGAAACGCTCCTTTGCAGATTACGAACCACACCATTTTCGCTGGCAGCTTAATGATCAAGTGGCGACGATTACGCTAGATCGACCTGAAAAGAAAAATCCACTCACGTTTGAGTCATATGCTGAGCTGCGTGATTTATTCCGTGATCTGGTGTATGCCAGTGATGTCAAAGTAGTGGTGCTGACCGGCGCGGGTGGCAACTTCTGTTCCGGTGGCGATGTGCATGAGATTATCGGGCCGCTGACTGAAATGGCGATGCCTGAACTGTTGGATTTTACGCGCATGACAGGCGATTTGGTCAAAGCAATTCGGGCTTGTCCGCAGCCGATCATTAGCGCGGTGGATGGTATCTGCGTGGGCGCGGGTGCGATTTTGGCGATGGCATCTGATTTGCGCTATGGGACACCGCCTTGCAAAACCGCCTTTTTATTTACACGCGTTGGACTCGCGGGATGTGATATGGGAGCCTGCTCGATTTTGCCGCGCATCATCGGGCAAGGTCGCGCATCCGAACTGCTCTATACCGGACGCAGCATGACCGCTGAAGAAGGCGAACGTTGGGGGTTTTATAACGCGCTGTACACATCGGACGAAGTGCTATCCAAAGCCCAGCAAGTGGCGACTCAACTGGCAAATGGTCCGACCTTTGCCCATACCATGACTAAGAAGATGCTGCATCAAGAATGGTCGATGGGCATTGATGAGGCGATTGAAGCCGAAGCCGAAGCACAGGCTATTTGTATGCAAACCAAAGATTTCCGCCGTGCTTATGAGGCATTCGTTGCCAAACGACAGCCCACATTCGAGGGAGACTAAGACAGAAATGCAAGATTTTTTACCACAAAGGCACAAAGAACGCAGAGAGAATACAGAGATTTCTTTATATGTTTACTGATTTACCATTTTTTGAGGATGTTCACCGCGAGTTGGCACACAATTTAAATGAGTGGTGTGTAACTAACCTACCCAAATCCGAACCGCATGATGTGGATGAAGCCTGTCGTGATCTGGTCGATGTGCTGGGCAAAGCGGGTTGGCTGCGTTATGCCGTGCCGGGTGAAGCCGGTGGTGCGCTGGATAAACTCGACTCGCGGGCGCTGTGCTTGATCCGCGAAACATTGGCCTATCATAACGGACTGGCTGACTTCACTTTTGCTATGCAAGGCTTAGGCAGCGGCGCAATCACGCTTTATGGGTCAGATGAACTCAAGCAGCGTTATTTACCGAAAGTAGCAGCCGGTGAATGGATTGCAGCTTTTGCCTTATCCGAGCCTGAAGCCGGTTCCGATGTGGCGGCGATGACCACCAGCGCCACCCTCGACGGTGATGAGTATGTGCTGAACGGCACCAAAACGTGGATCTCTAACGGCGGTATCGCCGACTTTTACACCGTATTTGCCCGCAGCGAACCCATCAGTGGGGCGAAAGGCATTTCGGCATTTATCGTGCCAGCCAACACGCCGGGACTGCATATCGCCGAAAGGATTGAGGTGATTGCTCCGCATCCACTGGCAACATTGCATTTTGAGAACTGCCGTGTACCCATCAGCCAAAGACTCGGCGCGGCGGGTGAAGGCTTCAAGGTGGCGATGCAGACGCTGGATATTTTCCGTGCATCGGTGGCAGCGGCTGCCGTAGGCTTTGGACGGCGTGCTTTAGCAGAAGCTTTAACCCGTGCCAAGCAGCGCAAACTGTTTGGTCAATCGCTGGCTGATTTCCAGATGACACAAGCCACATTGGCCGACATGGCAACGGCGATGGAAAGTTCGGCCCTATTGACGTATCAAGCGGCGTGGCTGCGGGATGTCAAAGGCGCGATCACCACCCGCGAAGCAGCGATGGCAAAAATGACCGCCACTGAATCGGCACAGCAAGTCATTGATGCAGCCGTTCAAATATTTGGCGGATTGGGTGTCAAACGCGGCGAAATTGTCGAGCGCTTGTACCGCGAAATCCGCTCCCTCCGCATTTACGAAGGGGCAACTGAAGTCCAGAAATTGATTATCGCCCGTTCATTGTTAAAGGAGTCGACTCGATGAGTTACACATCCCATGTGGACACCTTCGCGCGGGATAACCTACCGCCCCGCGACCAGTGGCCCGAACTGATATTTGATATTCCTGAAGTCCAATACCCTGACCGTATCAATTGTGCGGTTGAACTCCTGGATAAGCATGTCGCCAATGGTTGGGGCGATCATCCGGTTATTCATAACAGCAGCGGCACGATAACTTATGCCCAAATGTTGGATCAGGTCAACCGGGTGGCGCAGGTTCTCACCGAGGATATGGGCCTAGTAGCGGGTAATCGGGTGCTGCTGCGCGGGGCAAACAGCGCCATGATGGCCGTGTTATGGTACGCGGTTGCCAAAGCCGGCATGATCGTGGTGGCGACGATGGCGATGCTGCGCGAAAAAGAACTCGTGGATGTGATTGAAAAGGGACAGATCAACGCGGCGATTTCCGATAAAGCGCTGGATGCGGAATTGTTATCCGCCCAAAAACGCTGTCCGGTTCTCCAGAAAATCGTGTACTTTAACAATGAATCCGCCGACAGTTTGGAAGCACGCATGGCGACCAAATCCCCCGATTTCCAAGCGGTCGATACCACAGCCGATGATACGGTGCTGATCGCTTTCACCTCCGGCACGACCGGCAAGCCCAAAGGAACGATGCACTTCCACCGTGATATATTGGCGATTTGCGACTGCTTCCCCAAATCGATTGTCCATATGACCTCGGATGATGTTTGTATTGGCACGCCACCGCTGGCCTTCACCTTTGGCTTGGGCGGAATATTGTTGTTCCCGATGCGTTACGGCGGCTCAACCGTACTGCTGGAAAAATTGTCGCCGGACATTATGCTCAAGGCAATCCAAGATTTTAAGATCACGCATACATGGTCATCGCCAGTTTTTTATCGCCAGATGTCCGCTTTAGCGAAGAATTACGATCTATCGTCACTGAAGAAATGTATTTCGGCGGGGGAAGCCCTGCCCGTTTCGACGCGGACGATGTGGCGCGAGGCCAGCGGTATCGAAATGATCGACGGCATTGGCGCAACCGAAATGCTGCACATTTTTATTTCCAGTGAGGAAAAAGATGTACGCCCCGGTGCAACGGGTACCCCTGTCCCCGGTTATCAGGCGTGTATCCTTGATGCGGAGGGACATCAACTCCCACGCGGCAATGTGGGTCGTTTAGCCGTCAAAGGGCCGACCGGATGCCGCTATCTGGCTGATGATCGCCAAGCCAATTACGTCAAAAATGGCTGGAACGTCACGGGCGATGCCTACCTGCTCGATGAAGATGGCTACTTCTGGTTCCATGCGCGTACCGACGATATTATCCTGACGGCGGGCTACAATGTGGCGGGGCCGGAAGTCGAGGAAGCGCTAATGAAGCACGAAGCGGTGGCTGAATGTGCGGTTGTGGGCGCAGCGGATGAAGAACGCGGACAGATTATTAAAGCCTTCGTGGTATTAAAAGCGGGCCAACCCCGCGATGACCAGATGATTAAAGCGCTGCAAGATTTCGTCAAACAGGTCATTGCGCCTTATAAATATCCACGCGCCATCGAATTTTTGGACTCGCTACCACGTACCAACACGGGTAAACTGCAACGCTTCGCTTTACGCCAAACAGGAATGCGAATGCCATGACTTTGACTCAAGCAACGTCTACAAAACTTACGCGCGACGCACTAGCCGCGATGGATGCTCATGATCCATTGGCGAGCTTCCGCGACAAATTCTATGTACCAGAAGGTGTGCTGTACTTCGACGGCAACTCGCTAGGTGCTGTCCCCAAAACGGTTGAAGGTCGGCTGCAAAAAGCTGTCACGCAAGAATGGGGTGACGGTCTTGTTCGCAGTTGGAACACCGCCGGATGGTACGAGATGCCACGCCGCATCGGGGATAAAATCGCGCGGTTGATTGGCGCGAACGCCGGTGAAGTGGTGGTAGCGGATTCAACATCGGTCAATCTGTTCAAGGTGCTGGCGGCGGCTGTTAAACTCAACCCCAGTAAGCACGTCATCATCTCCGAACCAGATAACTTCCCGACTGACCTTTATATGGCACAGGGATTGATCCAACTCCTCGGCAGCGATCATAAACTTGTCCTTAAACCAGCGGCTGAAGTGATGGACACGATTGATGATGATACGGCGATTGTCATGCTGACCCATGTCAATTATCGAACGGGCGCGATGCACGATATGAAGGCTATCACCGCCCACGCCCATGAAAAAGGTGCATTAGTCATTTGGGATTTAGCCCATTCGGCAGGAGCGATGCCGGTTGACTTAAACGGCGCGAATGCGGACTTCGCCATCGGCTGCGGCTACAAGTATCTGAATGGTGGTCCGGGTGCGCCAGCCTTCGTTTATGTAGCACAGCGTCATCAGGCCAATTTTAGCCAACCCCTCGCCGGATGGATGGGACACGCCCAACCCTTCGCCTTCGATTGGAAGTACCAACCCGCCGAAGGCATTGGTCGTTATCTAGCGGGTACGCAGCCGGTACTGAGCATGATCGCGCTGGAATGCGGCGTTGATGTGATGTCGGAAGCCGATTTGTCGCTGGTGCGAGAAAAGTCACTGGCAATGGCGGATTTATTTATCCAACTGGTTGAACAACGCTGTGGTGAATATGGTCTAGAACTGGTGACTCCGCGCGATGGTGCCATACGCGGCAGCCAAGTCTCGTACAGCCATCCGCAGGGCTTCCCGATTATGCAGGCTTTGATTGCGGCGGGGGTCATTGGCGATTACCGCAAACCGAATATTTTACGCTTCGGCTTCACACCTCTATATGTGAGCTATACCGATGTGTGGGATACCATCGAAATTCTGTCGAACATTCTCCATGATCGTACATGGGAAAAACCGGAATTCCAACGTCGCGGGAATGTAACTTAGGATGCGGATATTACAACCGCCCGAATGGGCCAAACCGCGTGGCTATTCCAATGGGGTCGCTGCTAGCGGGCAAATTATCTTTATCAGCGGACAAATTGGTTGGGATACCGAGTGCAAATTTCAAACTGCCGAATTTGTTGGGCAAGCACGACAAGCGCTTCTGAACATCGTCGCCATACTCGCGGAAGCCGGTGGTAAGCCGGAGCATATTACCCGCCTGACATGGTATGTCGTGGATAAAAATGAATATTTGGACTGTGGGAAACTGCTTGGCGCGGTCTACCGTGAGGTCATCGGTAATCATTATCCGGCGATGAGCGCAGTGCAAGTCACGGCATTAATCGAGGATGCAGCACGAGTCGAAATTGAGGCTACAGCGGTTATCCCAGTGTAGGTAAACAAAAAGGGCGCAAAGAACCATTCTTTGCGCCCTTTAAATTGTTACCGAAAATCTCGTCTAGTGGGCAAAAGCGTCACGCGCCTCACGCACTTGATTGTGTGATCGTAGAATATCCTGATATTGGCTTTGAACGACACGGTCGATGTGGTCTGGCAACCCCTTGTTCAACTCCGTTTCATATGCATCCTTGGCTGTATCTTCACCACGCTCACACTCGTCAAGGACTGCCGCGTCGTCCCGACCATCGCCTGAAACCGCCGTCCGCAAATCAATCCATGTGCGGTGTAAGGCACCCGCGACGGTTGCGCCCGAAGCCGGTTCCTCACCCAAACTTGCCACTAAATTGGTCAGTTCAGTCGCAAATTGTTCGCGTTGTGTGCTGAACTGTTGGAACAAGCCTTGCAGCCATGCCGACTTGACATGCTCGGCGGCTTGTAAGTAGCCTTCTTGCCCGTCCCGACAGATGTGGATCAAATGGTTGAGCGAGTTAGTAAGATCATCCTTCGACCATATTTCGCCCATTCGGCCTTCAAATTGGTTCACAGGCTCCGCATCCACATCCGCGTCATGCATTGGGTACGCACCCAAATTGGGATTCATCAAGGGGTTAAGGAAACTGTTCATTGTATCCTCCTTACTATTTCTGGCTTGTTCCTAGTAACTCACTGGCAAATTTAACGACCACCAACAGGACGGATATGTTGTTGTACTTCACCGTATTCATCATGAAGCACAATACCCACCTGCTCGCGTTTGCCAATTTCGAGCGCTTTGGTTTTCGCATCGCTCATACGCTTGAAAATAAAGTTGGATTTTTGGGCATTAGCACGGCGTACTGCCCAACCGTCTGGATGCGGGACGACATGAACACATTGTTGAGAGTCCTGCCCGTGGCGGTGCCCTTGTGCCCATTTCTTAGCCTGAGCAATGGCAATCGGAATAGCCTGCGCGTCATCATAACCTTCATCCAACAGCGCATTAAAAATGTCAAAGGCTTTATCACGCACCTGTGTATCCATGTATTGCATTGTGGGTGGATTATAAGCTTCTACTGAAGACATTTTTCGAACTCCTCACAACCACTAAGTATTCATGAACGTTCGCTTACATTGCGAAGAATATTACACGTTGACTGCGGTTGAGGCATCAACCGCATGGGGAGTTTTCCGATAGGATAAATGGGCACGGAATTAATGATCAATGCTCAGCGTAAGGGTTACTGAGCAAGCTATGAGAGGAATAAATGAGGCTAACGATCTACTAGGCGATGTTATTTTGCCACGCGGTTAAGATCAGGCACAGCCAACCGAGGACGAGCGCCACGCCGCCAATCGGAGCTATCGCTCCCATAAAGGGAACATTAAATATGGCGAGGATATAAAGGCTACCGGAAAAGAATACTGTTCCGACCACAAACAAAATCCCCGATGCTCGCGTTAAGCCACCCGGCCAGCGCCGAATCGCCGAGGAAACAAACAGAATCGCCAGCGCGTGAATAAACTGGTACTGCACAGCCGTATCATAAACGGACTGCCGACCATTCGCTTTTAAAAGCTCCTCTAAGGCATGTGCCCCAAAAGCGCCCATAAGCACGCCAACCATACCAAACAACGCGCCTAGAATGACTAATCTACGTCCTTCATGCATGAAATTTCTCTTTTATGAACGGTATTTCAATATTCAAACTATTTATCTTTATGCATCTAAAGACCATACTTTACCGCATCAACGTTGTTTTGACAACTCTTTCTCATCACTTTGAATATGAAATAATTAATATGTAAAAACCATCAATATTTTCAGCAATTTATCATTAATTATCCGCAATTATGTGAACTCAATAAGTTTTTGAATATTCATATTTATTGGTTTTTGACCGGGAAAGAAGCCAATATCGAGGATTTATTTTACAGCGCACAATAAATAACACACCCAAACTATAGAGACAGACAAATTAATTAATATCACCTTTGGCTACGAAATGTAACAGTTTTCAGACTTCAAAATTGGATTTTGACCATTTTACCTATGAATAATTGCCCGCAGTACCTATATGCTATAGGTCAGATGGCCTCTTAAGACTATAAATTGATTATCGATAAAGAATTTAGGTGATTATTCATGAAGATATTATCTTAATTCTGTCATTAAACATTGACAATGAAGTCAGAGGTTCTCGTTAACTAACTACGGACCAACCCTTCGCACCACAAAAGTTTTGCAGTTTCAAAAGGAATATGATGCGCTTAAATCACCCTAACAGACTTTCTGTAGGTCTGTTTATAACGTCTTGCCTCTTAATCGTTATCTCGCTGGTTACGGCAATGTCCACGGTTCAGGCTGCACCAGCCGAATTTGTAGCATCCTGTGGCGCTTTATTTTGCTTGAACGGCTCGATCTTCAATGTCGCCGGAACCAACAACCACTATTTAGGTTGGGGAACGCAATATGAGGTTGACCAAGTCCTGACCGATGCGAAGGCGCTCAACTTAAATGTCGTCCGTACAATTATGCACTCGGTACGCGGTTCGCTTGATGGTACTCAGATTAATCAAGGCACAGTGCCGCTCAAGTGGAATTGGGGCAGCACCGCCGATTCCAGCAATATGGGTATGAAGGGTGTCTATATCCTCTATTGGGATACCGCTACTCAAAAGATGGCGTGGAATGACAGCGCCACCAACGGACTCGGTCGCTGGGATTACGTTATCTGGAAGGCCAACCAGCTTAACCTCAAATTGGACATTTCGCTGCTCGATTTCTGGCAGTGGGCGGGTGGCGTACAGCAGATTAATGCCAATTTTAAAGGTGGTGCTTATGACATGGTTAACGCAAGTGACCGCTATACGTTCTTCTTCAATGACCCACGCACCAAGCAATTCTATAAGGACTGGGCTAACCATGTCCTCAACCGGACGAACACACTCACCGGCATCAAGTACAAGGACGATCCCACAATTTTCGCATGGGATTTGATGAACGAGCCAGAAATTTCTGGTACTGCGCTTGGTCGTGCATGGATAAGCGAAATGTCGACTTACGTTAAATCCGTCGACTCGAACCACATGGTTGCATCCGGTAATGAAGGCTTTGCGGATGGTCACGCCGGTAGCAATCCACAAATCGAAATGGGTATCCCAGCGATTGATTTCGCCACATGGCACACCTACCCTACTTACCACAACATTTCCACTACGGATGTCGTTAATCTGATGAATAGCAACTGCCAGATTGCGGCTAATGGTCACAAGCCGGTGATCGTGCAAGAATTTGGCTATCCGTCCAATGCTTCTGACCAAACCAGTGTTTACCAGAATTGGGTCAATACGATCTATATCAACGCCAACTGCGCGGGTTGGCTGTTCTGGCGCTTAGAAGGTCGGCAAGCCAGCGGACAGTATCCACCCGACAATGGGGAGCATTTTGACCTCATCAATAATAACAGTGCGTCCATCATCGTATTTAGGGATGCGGCCCTCAAATTGATTGGGCGTAACGGCGATGTTGCTCAGGTGCCGACTATGATCCCTACGAACGTCGTCAACCCGACCACTGCACCTGTACCAACAGTTATTCCGACTAATATCCCTCAAGCGACGAATACGCCTGTACCTGCACCAACACAAGTGGGCGTACCCATCGAAACCTTCTATAAAGGAATAGACTTCAACGGCGGCGCGGTGACAATACAAGGTAAGCAGTGGCTCAGTTACAGC
>JACDGI010000616.1 GCA_013821665.1 Anaerolineae bacterium | reverse complement strand
AAAAAGAGCAGAACCGCGCCCACCAACAAAATAACACCCAGCACCAAAAGTTGGGTTATATTAAACGTCAAAAAGTTTTCCGTGCTGCCGGATACCAGCGCTAAAATGACGCTGATCGCGCCCAACGCTAGCACTAACCAGACCGCCCGCCTACCGTAATTGGGTGCAACCTGTGAACTCATCGCGCCCTCTCCTCGTCATCAGTGAAATGATTTTCGTAAAAACGTCATCTACGGATAAAAAATTATAGTATGGATATTAACGTATCTGACAACCCAACACAAGCACGTTGGGATTTCCTTAAGGCCGCCAGCGCGGATTGAGTTCACTCACATCATTGTATGTTAATCGCTGCAAATAACGTCCTTGTGTGTCGGTGACATAGAGTTCATAGGTGTTGTCGACTAAATCAGCAAAGACAATAGAACTACCATCGGGTGACCATGTAGGTGTCATATCCACATTATCGCCGAACAGCTTGTGTATACAGATTTGGTTGGCATTGCATTTGGTATCCATAATCATGAGTGCTGTCGTTACCGATGGTTCTAGGTTCCCTGCCGAATAAACAAGGTAGCGGCTGTCGGGCGACCAAGAAGGGTTAACATCATTACCGGGGTTATCCGTTAAACGCCGGACATGGCTACCATCAGGGTCCATTCTGTAGATGTTAGTGTTTCCAAGCGAAGTAGGAGATACCGTATCCATAGTGGACACAAATACAATAGATTTCCCGTCCGGTGACCAAATAGGAGTAGCGTAAAAATTATTATCTTTTGGTGTTAATTGCGTTGCACAATGCTCAAAGCTATCGGTGCAATCGACTGGCATTACATAAATTCCACCTTGACCATCATAAGTGGAAATAAAAATGATTTCACGCCCGTCGGGCGACCATGATGGATCGATGTTGCTCGCGCCGTTTTTGGTTAGCCGCCGGATGTGCTGGCTGTACACGTCCAGAATGTACAAGTTGCGTAGGCCATTGTCTTCGGCGGCATAAAAGACGATCTGTTGTCCATCCGGCGACCATGATGGCATATAAGCTGCCGGGATCAAATTAACCTCAATCCGGTGATAGAGATCGAGCAAGATGAGGTTAGAACGGGTGTGTCGCACTGCGACATAAGCCAATTGTCTCGTCGGTAGGATGCGACCCACCATCAGTACAGCACCAATGATTAGCCCAAAGACGAGGACACCAATACCTATAAGCTTTATCAAAAAACGCGGCATTTAACTGCTTGCCCGCTGCATATGCGCTGCCACATCAGCCAATAGAGTCGTCATGAAACCCTCGGCGGGACAGGCCAACACAGGATCATAAACCGCGTAAGTGTCGGCGGCATGAATGAGCAGGCCGATGCGTCCGTAGGCATGGGCAATCACCTGAATGCTACAGGATTCGTCATCTAGCAAGTAAGGATGCTCCTGCGTAAAAACTTTAATAGTGCCATTTAACCATTCGGTATAAACAGATTGAAAATCAGGTAGCGGTGTGCGAGTAGTGGTGCTATAAGCAAATGCGTAGGCATAGGCTTGCAGCGCGTCACTAAAACCGGCTACCGCAAACTCGATTTCCACATCCCGCAGCCCGACTTGATCGTTGATCCGGTAAAGCTGTTCTTCAAACAGATGCGTCAGGTCAGGCAAGACATTCATCCACTTCAAGGGTAAAAGTCTTTCGGGCAGGGCGGCGATGATCGCTGTTCGCAGTTGGTTAAGTGCTGCGCCCGCCGCATCAATCCGGCCTAACCCCGCGTAATCTTTGGCTTCAAAGAGCGCGATGTCAAAAGTAGTGGGTAATTGGTGAGTCGCACGAAATATTTTGATGGGTATGAAGTTGTAGATAATGCCTTCAATCGTAAACTGCACGCGATTTAATCTCCATCCTTAAAAAGAATTGGTTCCCCCTCGCCAAAGCATTGGCTGTTGGCGGACTGAGCTTGCCGCAAGGCAGCCAACGGGGGTGAGGGGGTTGAATTTACTTCATTGTATCCATGCTAACAGATATTTGCAGATCAGTTCTTTCTTTATTGCTGGGTGGCTCAGAAAATGGCATAATGATGCTATTGAACCACCCAAAGAGAAGACGAGACGAATTATGGATACCAATTCCCCACTGAATATTTTCATCACTGGCGGCGCGTCTGGTGTAGCGCGTGAAGCCACACGGCAGGCCGTTGCGCGCGGTCATAAAGTCACCGTGTTAACGGAAGGTTTGGATGGCGCGACCAAAGTGCGGCAAGACGGTGCGTTGCCAGCCTTTTCCGATGTGACGCGTGCGGGCGAAATGAAAAGCCTGTTTACCATGTCCAAAATTGATGTGGTCATCCACTTGCTGCCACAGGCCGGAAACAGCTTCCCCACTAAAGATAGTTACGAAGCACAGGAACGGGTGATGGTTCAGAGCGCCGTGGCCTTGGTCGAGGCAGCTAAAGAAGCCGGTGTCAAATTCATTGTGTATGCCAGCTACGCCTTTGTTTATGGTGATGCACATGGCGATTGGTTGACCGAAGATCAAGTTGGGCATCAAGAACGGGCTTTGCGTCCGGTGCTGGCTGCCGAACATCAGGTCATGAACAGCGGTCTGAATGCCTGTGTGCTGCGTGCCGGTTTTATTTATGGCGGCGGAACATCCGCTATTCATACGCTGGGTGAATCTTTGAAGCGTGGTCGCAGCCCATATGTGGGTGACAGCCACAGTCTTCATAATTGGATTTACGAGTCTGATCTGGCACAGGCCGCTGTTTTGGCAGCCGAAAAGCAGCCCACTGGCGAAATTATCAATGTGGTGGATGACGAGCCGGCGAGTGCCTCAGCCTTCGCCAGTTATCTGGCAACTGGACAGGGCATGTCCGCTTTAGCCGCTAGCACCACTCCCATGTTCGTCCTTAAGCTCTCGACCAGCGACATCCAACGCGCCGTACTCGACTCGTCCGTTCGCTTGAAGAACGATAAAGCCAAACAGATTTTGGGCTGGCAACCGCGTTACCCGAATTATCGTGCGGGTTTGGAACAAACCATGCTTCAATGGCGTGCCAGCGAACCCGTACAGACCTAGTTCATTCAGGGGGCGGCCATACTGCTTGCCCTTGTTGTTAAAGAAGAAAACACGACCTCATGTTGAAAGCGATTTTGTTTGATTTGGATGATACGCTGTTGGATTGGAGTGGTTTCAACGGCGATTGGAAAACCTTGGAATGTAAGTTTCTAAAAGGCGTTTTTGATTATGTGGCGACGGTTTCAACGCCGCTGCCTGATCTGGACGCTTTTATTGATGAGTTCCACCATCGTATCCGTGAGGCATGGCGCGTGGGTCGTGGCAGCCTGATTGCCCCTAACGTAGCGACACTGCTGCTCGAATCGGTAGAGGCGCAGGGTGGGGCTGTTGGCATATTCAAATCAGGCGACCTAATCAAGGCTTATGGTTGGCACGCGGTTCCCGGAACAGCCCTGTTCAAAGAAGTGCCGGAAGTGATGGCGCTCATCAAGCAGCATGGCATCAAAACCGCCATCGTGACCAATGCTGCCCAACCAATGGCCCTGCGTGACATCGAGATCGAAGAACATAAGTTGCTGCAATATTTCCCTGACTGCCGTTTGTCGGCGGCGGATGCGGGTGTCCTCAAGCCGCACCCCGGTATCTTCCAAATGGCACTCGATCATCTGGGTGTGACTGCCGATGAAGCGGTTTTCGTCGGTGACAATCCGATTGCCGATATTGCGGGAGCGCAGTCCGTAGGGATGCAAGCGGTCTTCCGCATCACAACGCCACTGCCACCTATGCTCAGCGGCTTAATTGTGCCGGACGCGGCTATCAACAGTCTGGAAGAACTGCCGCCAATATTAGACGGTTGGTTCCCCGGTTGGCGCGAAAACTAGATCATGCAGGATCACCACATAAACATTTTTATAGCCAAAGTTTGTTTTGGTTCCCTCCACTGCTTGCGGGGGAGGGTTAGGGTGGGGGTTGCTCACAACTTCAGCCTTATTTAACAAATCTAACTCTCGACACTAATCGTCTCTAACTGATCCTTATGCAATATTCCTATCCTGATCGCAACCTCATATTGACGGGTTACACCGGCCCTAGCCAACCTCTCGTCGGGCAGCAAATCGCTGATCGGCTCAAGATGCGTTATGTGAACGTCGATGCACTGCTGGAATCACGCGGCGATATGGATGTTGAAGTGATGCAGTCGCGCTTCGGTGAGACGCGTCTCAAAATGTTGGAAAACGAAGTCATGCAGGATGTGATGCTCTATCGTGGCGCAGTCATCCGCGTCACGGGCCAAACCCTGCTGCGTACGGAAACCACACCACGCCTTTTGGAAACCGGTGTCATCATCTGCGTGGTGGTCGCGCTGGATGATGTCCTGCGCCGCTTGCATCTCTCGCTCGGTGGACGTTACCACAACCCAAGCGAACGGGCGCTGGCGATTGGTCATCTCAAGCGCGAATGGGCCATCCGCAAAGTGAGTGGCGTGCATGAACTCAAAGTCACTGATATGAACGAAGCCCAAACGATTAACGCCGTGATTGGCATGTGGGAACAGTATGCCAGTGGGCTGCCATTGCCCGGTGCAAATGGTTCGGCTTAAGTGGACATAAATCAGTGTGACGTGTTAAAGTCTAGGTTATATAACAAGTCTGTATCATGAGGTTTTATCGATGCCAAAATTAGTGATTAGTCTGGCGCAGATGAACATCGCGCTGGGTGATGCCAAGAAAAATATTGCGCTTATGGATAAATGGACGACGGAAGCGGCACGGCGCGGCTCGCATTTGGTGCTGTTTCCTGAATTGTTCTCGACAGGCTGCGCGTGGGATCAGGCCAAAGACCTCGCCAGTACTTTGAATGCTGGTGTTTTTAATGATATGAGCGCTGCCGCCGCCCAGAATAAAATCAGTGTGGTCGGTTCGGTGC
>JACDGI010000615.1 GCA_013821665.1 Anaerolineae bacterium | reverse complement strand
GCGCAAAACCGAATTGCAGCAAATGCGCGATTACATCAAAACCGATGGCTGCCTGATGCGTTTTATCGCTCAGGCACTTGATGATCCGACTAACGTTCAACCCTGTGGACGTTGTAAAAACTGTCGCAAAAATCAGAGCAAATTCCAGCCCGATCAGCGCATTGTGGATGTCGCCCGCCGCTTCATGCGTGAAGGTCGCCCCATCTTGCTCGAACCCCGTAAACGTTGGCCGTCCGGTTTGCCCGGAATGAAGCGCACCATCATCGAACAGGTCAATCAGCCCGGTATTGCCCTCTGTGGTTATTACGATACGGGCTGGTCAGCGCTCATCAAACGCGGTCGCTTTGAAGCCAACTTTTACAGCGACGAATTGGTTCAAGAGTCGGTGACATTGCTGCAAGGGCACTTCACTACATTGGATGAACCGCCGCGTTGGGTGACGGCTGTACCATCGCTGCGCCGTCCCACCTTGGTCGCGAATTTCGCCGCGCGTTTGGCAGCGGGCTTAGGGTTACCCTATAAGCCCACGCTCCAGCATGTCAAACAGCATCCCGAACAAGCCACCTTACGCAACAGTTTTCAACAGGTTATGAATGTCTATAATGTTTTCAAAGTGGATGGTGAACCGTCATCCACGCCTGTTTTACTGGTGGATGATATTGCCGACTCTAAATGGACTCTTACCGTCGCGGGTGCGCTCCTGCGAAAAAACGGTAGTGGCTTGGTCTTTCCTTATGTCATGGCGACCACCAATGCCGATTAGCTGCTGAAAATCATAGCAACCATAGGCCATATGGCCTCAGTCACCCGTGCCGTACTGTGCTATACTGACCTTATACGGTGAACCGTGTTTATAGGTCATGGAGGTTGTCTCACATGGACGACAAACGTCAACGAACACTTCAGAACTTACAACGGGAATTGCGAACCATCCAACCTGCCGACCCGCTAATTAAGGATCGTATTGATCGCCTCAACGACGAACTCAATCACACCTTGAAGGGTGATCCAAATGCCAATCTTCGGGACGCTGATGTTGAATCACTTCAAAAAACCATACAAGATACGCTTGAAGAATTTGAAGGTCATCACCCTGACCTAACCGAAGCCCTGCGCATCGCCATCAACACCCTCGTTAACGCCGGTATCTAATTGATTAATTCCCTCCCTCGTTTACGGGGGAGGGTTAGGGTAGGGGTTCTTTTCCTCTTCCCTTTTTATGGCACCCCAAATCCCTCATCAATCGGTGTCACATCATCGGGATCACCATTGTAATTAATCGTCAATTCCTCTCCTTTTAACACAGCTTTCGCCGCCGTAAACACAATCTGCTGCGCCTCAAAATCTCGTTGAAACCGCACGTTGGCATGATACGAATGGTTCTGGAAACTGCCATATCCCAGCGCCATCGCATAAAAATCATCATCCCACAAAAAATAATAATTCCCCAATACCGTCGCCTCTAAAGCATCTTCTTGCGCCACCGGAATAAACACCACCGGACAGCGCTCAATCACCTCTCCTGCTGCGATGTCCCGTGTTGCCAATAACCCTCGTATCCCCAACGTCGGTGAAAGTCCCACTTCAACCGGAATGTCCATCATTGCTCCATAATGCTGAATTAACACGCACTCTAATCATCCACATCACACCTGATTCAGCAACACGAAGCACTCCAAACAACACTTATCTTATGAACTACTCATCACCCGCCGGAATATTTTCAGTCTTTATTCTGTACCCTCTGCCATCAGGATTACTTTCGGCTGCAAACACCGACAAATCGGCTTTTGCGCGGACAAGACTTGTAGGTGTCAGATGACCAAATAATCGGCTGCGAATTTCCACCCCATCGTGCATCCTATTATCTAACTCATCCAGATCATCTAATCCAACAAACGTCCATGTCACCGTTTGCCCGTACATATTTAGGTAGGCAGTTTCTTCACTTTTCCCAATTTGGAGCGCCTTTTCGTAAGCGGCTTCCGCATTCGGCGCACGGATCGCTCGGATTTGTTCCTCACAGGTCGGGTCAACATCGTCGCCCACATCTTCGACCTTTATTGCGATAACCAGCGTCGCAATGTACCAGTATTGTTTCTCGCTCATCACCTTTCTCATTTCTGTAAATCTTCACCTCTATTTTAAAATCTCTTCCTTATCTCTGCGTCTTTGCGGTTAACACCCTCTGCCTTGATCTTGGCGTACTTGGCGTCTTGGCGGTTCAACCCCCTTCTCTGGCCTTTTGTCCAGCCTACAAACTGACCTTTGGTGGCACACCCAAACGCCTCATCTCCGCTACACTCAGTCATGAATAACCACTAAAGGATTGAACCATGCCCGACACCATGCAAGCCGTTCGCATCCACCAATATGGTGACACCGACCAACTTCAACTCGAAACCATTCCTATTCCGCAGCCCCAAGCCAACGAAGTCTTGGTGCGCGTTCATGCTGTTGGCGTCCTCCCTGCGGATAACAAAACGCGTCAAGGTTTCTTCAAAAACTTCCGCCCGATCACCTTCCCCTACACACCTTGCAGCACCTTCGCCGGAGTCATCGAAGCCCTTGGCGCGAATGTGACTAACTTCAAAGTCGGACAACCCGTTTTCGGACGTACCACCAACGGTGCCGCCGCCGAATACATCACGGCTTCTATCGCCACCATTGCCCCCAAACCCGATGCCATCACCTTTGCCGAAGCTGCTACCATCTCCGGTGGCGCGACCACCGCATGGTCAGCCCTCTTCGACAACGCCAACCTCCAACCGGATCAGCATGTCTTAATCCATGCCGCAGCCGGAGGTGTCGGTTTATTCGCGGTGCAGTTCGCCCATTGGAAAGGCGCTCATGTCACCGGCACTGCTTCCGCCGCCAATCTGGATTTCGTCCGTTCGCTCGGCGCGGAAACCGTCATCGATTACAACGTCGTTCCCTTCGAAGATGAGGTGCATAATATGGATGTCGTCTTGGACTCCGTTGGTGACGATACCACTTCACGCTCGATGGTCGTACTCAAACCGGATGGCATCCTCGTTTCGCTGCTCGGCCCACCGGATCAAGCGGAAGCCCAAAAACACGGCATCCGCGCCATGAATAACACCGTCATCACCCAGCCTTATCCATCGACATCACTCTTACAAACCATCGCGGATTTGATGGCATCCGGCACCATCAAAACCCACATCGCCGAGGAATTTTCGCTCGCTGATGTTCGTCTCGCCCATCAACGCGTCGATACCGGTCACAGCCGTGGCCGCGTCATCCTCCGCCTCACCTAAACACGAATTTATTCCCCTCTGCCATGAAATGGAGAGGGGTTAGGGGTGAGGATTTGCGCTCAATCACAAAATGTCATTTTCTAAACATTTGCAAACAGGGGTTGGGGTAGGGGTTCTTCACACCGCAAAATACTGGAAATACCCGATCAATATCGTCGCCACAAAAATGATCCCCACCGCCACCCACTGCCGCCGTGCCAGCCGCTCGTGCAGAAAAATCAGCGCTAAGAACACCGTCACCCCACTGAACAGCGAAGCCAGCACCGCCACAATCCCCGGTGTCGTCCCTTTGACTCCCACGTTATAAGCCACCTCGGCGATGGAGGTAATAACCCCAGCCGCCAAAATCGTTCGCCATAAATCACGCGGCGGCAGCGCAATCGATTGGCGCGTCGGACGGGCGAATCCACCCAGCAAAATAACCGTCATCACACGCCCGATCAGTATCGGGATATACAAACCCAGTGGCCCAACCACAAACTGCAATCCCCACGCATTGACCCCAATAGCAATCGCTGCGAAAATCGCTTCCGGCAGCCCTTTCAATCCAGTGCGGTGAACATCGTCCGGCGCATCACTCACGCTCGACACGATCACGATGCCCACCAGCATCAGCAGCAGACTCAAGATACCACCAAAAGGGATGTGGTCACCCGCCAGCAGCGACAGCACCAGCGCCACCCCACCGAACGCCGAAGTGACCGGTGAGACAATCGAAATTTTGCCAATCGCCAGCGCTCGATACAGCAGCAGTGACCCAACCGTATTTGCTACACCCAGCGCCACGGCTAATCCGATGCTAGAAAGTGTCACGGTAGCTGGAATGCCATCAAATACCGTGACCACCAGCAGCACCAGCGCACTGACCAGATGGACGTAGAACAAGGAACGGTAAGATGTCAGCTTAACACTCACCCCACGCCCAATGAAATCGGATGTGCCGTAACCGAACGCCGCCAATAATCCCCAAAATATGCCCACAAAATACGCTTTCTAATAACGAATATTCACCTAAACTGATATATAACAATTACACCAAAAATTCATAATGCGAACCTCTACAAACTCTACTCTGCACGAACCTGCGCCAGTCCCGCCACCATATGCTGGGTGAACTGGGCAGCAATCGAACCATCGGCATCAAGACGCGGGTTGAAAATCGTGATCGTGATGCCAACCGCTTGGCCGGATGTCATCACCGTTTTCAGCACACGGTCCAACTCATCCCAATTCAAACCGTCTGCTATCCGGTAATCCACCGCTGGCATAATCGCATCATTCAACACATCCGCGTCAAGGTGAATCCAGAATCCGTCGAGCTGATTTTTTTGCAACCGCTCGATGCCTTGTTGAGCAGCTTTGGCGCTTCCCACCGCCCGCACATCTCCCAGATCGAACGTATGGATCGAACTTTCGCGGATGTCTTGGCTGCCGTCCACCTTTTGTTGTTCGAAATCGCGATAGCCGAAGGCCACGATATTGTCATCTTGCACCAGCGGCTTCAATCCATCAATATCCGTCAGAATTTCCGACCCTCTCCCCGAAACAATCGCCAGTTCCATTGAAGCCACTTCGCCTGTGGGTTCGGCTTCCGGCTGGTAGAAATCCGCATGACCATCAATAAACAACAATCCATATTGACCACTGCGGCGC
>JACDGI010000614.1:1661-4940 GCA_013821665.1 Anaerolineae bacterium | reverse complement strand
GCCCATGCGCTTCTTCAAGAATATGTCCTTTACCGGCGCGAACGTGGCTCTGGCCTTCCTCAATTTTAGTCTGTTCGGCGGGGTATTCTTCCTCAGCCAATATTTACAGACTATCCTCGGTTATTCGACCTTGGATGCAGGTATCCGTACCCTGCCACTGGCACTCGTATTGGCACTGGTCGCCTCACGCTCAGCCATCGTCACCAACCGGCTCGGTAATAAATATACGGTTGCACTGGGCATCGCTCTGGCTGGCGCGGGATTGCTGTTTATGGCAGCCGAGTTTGCTCTGGATACACCTTTTATCACCATCGCCATCGGTGAAGTGATCTTAGCCGTCGGTATGGGGCTTGCCATCAGCCCCGCCACCAACTCAATTATGGCCTCTGTTCCCATCAGCAAAGCTGGTATCGGTTCAGCCATGAACGATACGACCCGCCAACTCGGCGGTGCATTAGGTGTCGCCATCCTCGGTACATTTGCCAACAGCACCTATATCGCAGGTGTGAGCAACCTTAAACAGCAGATTCCGTTGATGCCCGATGCTGGCATGGAAGCCATCAAAAGCAGTATTCAAGCCGCGCACTTCGTCGCTAACGATCCGCGTGCTGCTCTTTTCAAAGCTCAAATCCTCAAAACAGTGGACGGCGCTTTTGTGGATGGGATGACCCACGCCATGCTCATCGGCGCGATTGTCATGTTTGCTGGCGCATTGTTCGCGCTGGTCGTGCTGCCCGCCGTCGCCACCCGTTTGACCGATGATGAGGAAATTCCCGCGAGTGTCGGTACACCAGTACGCGCCAGCGGCGACTAAAAACTTCCACGCAATTCACTCTGTAAGGGCAAGCGATTAGTTTGCCCTTTTGAGTTTCACATCTACCGACAGTGTTAAAGCCGACAACAAGAACTCATGACGTTCTATGACTTTTATTACATAAAATCATGCTATTACCAATACTGCACGCTAGAGTAATAGTCCTATAATGAAAAAGAGTAAACTATAGAAAGTATCGCACTATGTCTCAAATAAATCGCCTGCGGCTGAAAGTCGCTGACCGGCGCTACAGTCAATTAAAGAAGGCGATTCTCCCCGATACATCCGCCAACCCAGCTCAAACGAACCAGAGCGAGGCCGCGCTGCGTGAAAGCGAATCGTTTTACCGGCAGATGTTCGAGCGCAATGCGGCTGTCAAGCTTGTCATTGAGCCTTCAACTGCCCGAATCATCAAAGCTAATCAGGCTGCTTGCGACTTCTACGGCTATACGCCTGAGCAAATCGCTTCGCTGCGAATTACCGACATCAGCACTGTGTCTGATTCCAGTCTCCGCACAGATATACAACGGACGCTCGTTGATAAAGGCACGACATTTGAAGCCCGTCATCGTCTGGCCTCCGGTGAGATTCGGGATGTCAAAATTTCTTCGGGAATACTCGATGTCAATAAAAAACAGTATCTACAAGCCATTATTCAGGACATCACCGAGCAAAAACAGGCCGGGAAAGCCCTACGCGAGAGCGAAACCTTATACCGCCTCTTAGCACAGCACATGCCTAATTCAAGTGTCATCATGTTTGATAAGGACATGCGTTATACGCTTGCCGAGGGTCCATTTCTTAAGCGGCTTCCGTTTGTAACTGCAATTATTATCGGCAAGACACCTCAAGAGACCTTACCAAAGCAAATCCTTAGCACTATCCTGCCAATTAATGAACGTGTATTGCAGGGCGAATCCTTTTCTTATGAGGATATAACTGGAAACATTGCTTCCGAATCCTATGCTGCACCCCTCAGGGATGAAAATGGTCATGTCATTGGTGGTATCATTTTGAGCCACGACATCACCGAACGCAAACGAGCCCAGAAAGCCCAACGCGAAAGCGAAACACTATACCGCACACTTGTTCGAAACATGCCCAATTCGGGTGTCGTGGTAGCACCACACTAAGTGGTGGACGCTTTTTGAGGGAGAAATTTGGCGCATTAAATGGTAAAAATGAACATGTTTACCAAATTACTGAACGCGTTCATCAGATTCTTGAACATGTTCACTGACCACAACGGTTCAAGAAGGTCTATATTTAAGACCTTATTTCTATGATTTGTGGTGCGCTTAGTTTCGTCACTTTTATCCACCGTTTAGTGCGGTGCTACCGGTGTCGTAATGTTCGACAATGATATGCGCTATACACTTGCCGAAGGACAGTTTCTCCGTTTCAATTTGCCGACTGAAAGCGTGATTGGCAAAACACCTCAAGAAACATTAAGTGAAGACTCTGTCAATTTCATCGTGCCAATTTATAAACGTGCATTGGCAGGCGAATCCTTTAGTTTCGAACGAGTGACTGAAACGGGTGCTTACCAAGCCTATGTTGCGCCGGTACGAGATGATGCCGGACGCATCATCGGCGGCATGACCTTGAATCACGATATTGCGCAAATCAGGCAGACCGAAAAGGCCCTGCGTAAGAGCGAAGCCGTATACAGACTCTTTGCGCAGCATATGCCCAATACCAGTGTCGTCATGTACGATCATGATCTTCGCTACACACTGGCCGAAGGTCCTTATCTCAAACGCTTTGGCGAAGTCTGGAATAATGCCGTCGGCAAGACTCCTTATGATGTCTATCCAGCAAAAGCGCTTGACGATCTCCTAGCGCTTTATAAACGACCATTGCAGGGTGAAACCTTTACCTTCGAACGTGTTACGGAAACTTATGCTTACGAATCCTATGCGGCTCCCATCCGTGATGAAAACGATCAAATCATCGGTGGCATCATATTGAGTCATGACATCACCAAACGTAAACAAGCCGAAGTCGCCTTACGTGCCAGTGAGGCCCTTTTCCATTCGCTGGTTGATCTCGCACCCGTTGGCATCATTCAAACCGATACCAATAGAAAACGTATTTTCTGCAATACCCGCTGGTGTGAAATAGTGGGAATTACCTTGGAACAAGCGCTGAGTGATGTGAACTTTGAAACCATTTATCCTGATGATTTAGAATTAGCCGCCGGGTCTTGGGAAACAATGATGGAAACCCGTCTCCCCTTTGACAACGCCATCTTTCGTTATCAACGCCCGGATAAATCAACCGTTTGGGTTTCGGGCAACGGCAGACCGCTTTATGATGCACAGGGCACGATCACCGGTTATATCGGCAGTGTCATCGACATCACCGAGAGCAAGCAGTTGGAAGATGCCCTCATCACCAGCGAGTCCCGTTTCCGTTCGCTGATTGATATTGCGCCTGTCGGGATTGTCGAACCCTACTTGACC
>JACDGI010000614.1:0-1651 GCA_013821665.1 Anaerolineae bacterium | reverse complement strand
ATTGGAGCAATTTGTCCGGCATATCTGAGGACCATGCTCTGCTCAACAACGCCTTTGGAACCTTACACCCTGACGATTTCGAACGAGTTATCGCCATCAACAAAACCATGCTCGAAACCGCTACTGCGGTCAGCAATATCGAGTACCGCTTTGTTCATCCTGATGGAAGAGTAATTTGGGTTTCAGGCAGTTCACGCCCACTACTTGATGCCGATAATCTCCTCACCGGTTATATTGTGACCATGACCGACATCACCGAGCGCAAGCTCTTGGAAGACGCGCTAACCACCAGTGAATCCCGTTTCCGCACCTTGATTGATTTTGCACCCGTTGGCATCGTCGAAACTGATGCACAGGGGCTACTCATTCTCGGCAATGCCTATTGGTACAATCTATCAGGTATTTCTCCTGACCGTGCCTATGTCGCTAATGGCTCCGAAACCCTGCATCCGGACGATTTGCCACGAATTCAAGCCGTCAACGAAGTGATGGTCAAAAACGGCAACCCCATTGATAACGTCGAATATCGCTTCCTCCACGCGGATGGAAAAGTCGTTTGGGTTTCGGATAGTTCACGCCCGCTCAAGGATTCGAATGGAAAGGCTACGGGTTTCATCGTGGCTTTGACCGACATCACCGAGCGCAAACGCTTGGAGGATGCCCTACGGCAAAATGAAGAGCGCCTTCAAAACATCACCGACCATCTCGAAGATTTAGTTTCGCAAACTGATGGCGAAGCACGTTTTATATTTGCGAGTCCTTCGTACTACACCATGTTGGGCTACGAACCGAATGCCTTGATTGGCACATCCACACTGGAGATTATCCATCCTGAGGACGTGATACTCATGACTCAAAAATTCCAATTGGCTATTGAAACAGGTTCGCATCAATTTGTCGTTGAATGTCGTATGCTTCATGCTGATGGGCATTATGTGAGCGTCGAATCAATTGGTAAGATCTTTTTTGACAACCAATTGAATTTTACTGGTGGCATTTTCGTCAGCCGTGACATCAGCGAACGGACGCGGATGCAAAACTTGGTGTTGGAAAAAGAAAAACTCCAAACCGCCTTGGACAAAGAACTGGAGTTAAACAACCTCAAGACCCGCATGATGAACCGCATCGCCCACGAATTTCGTACCCCATTGACGGTCATCCAAGCGGCAACCGAAACCCTCACCCATTATCTGGATCGTCTATCAGCAGATCAACGGAGTGCCAAAGAAGTTACCATCAAAGGCCAGATCAAACGCCTGACCAAGATGTTGGATGAAATCGGACAGGTTATCAAAACCGATTTTACGCCTGACCGAATTCACCGGACTTCAACAGATGTAAGCGCTTTATGCCGTCAGATTGCCGCACAGTTAGAGCGTGAACAGGGTCAACCCGGTAAATTTGTGCTTGATCTTCCGGAAAAAACGGATGTCCTTGTTGATCCGCAAATCCTCAACAATGCGCTCATGCATGTCATGCACAATGCGCTACGCTTTTCAAAACCGGATGCGACTGTTCAAGTCACCTTATCGCGCGCCGAAGCAAGCATTACCCTGCGCGTAACGGATACCGGTATTGGGATTTTGCCCAGTGAGCGCACACGTATTTTTGAACCCTTTTTCCGGGCCAATAATATCGGTGAAAGCAGTGG
>JACDGI010000613.1 GCA_013821665.1 Anaerolineae bacterium | reverse complement strand
GGATTGGCCGATATACGACGATATTTTAGTGACGCGGCGGGTTTTGAACTCATCTTTCAGTACGCCGGGTTCGGGTGTACTGACCTGATCCTCGGAGATCAATTCGATCTCTCTAGCGCGAATACGGTACAGGCGGCTGTCGCCCACGTTGAAGCCGATAGCCTCGCCGCTGGGTGCGATGGCGATGCCCACGATAGTCGTGCCGATGGCGTTCACACCTTCAGCCAGTGCTTGCTCACGCACGGCAATATTCGTGTCTTGCAGCGCATCCCCTACCCGTGTGAGGATGTCAGTCTCATCAGACTCCGCGTAGTAATAGGCGAACATGGCTTCAATAGCCGTGCGGCTGGCAACCTCACCTTTAGGCAAGTTCCCACCCACTCCATCCGCCACCACAAACAGGGCATGTTGGCTGGCCTCTCCTGCTTTGGGCAGGCGCACCCCGATTGAGTCTTGGTTAACCGCGCGTTTAAGCCCGATCTCAGACCGCTGGACGACTTGTATTTGCTGCGTGATATTCTGGCTCATAGTTGTTGACCGGTGAAGGAACCCATCTTTATTTATATGCTAAAGCGCTGAATGCAGCAAATCGCTTGCTGACAGGAATCATTTCATCGCAGATACATGATGCTGTATCCCTATAGGATAGGGGCGATTCAGTTGAATCGCCCCTCAATTGATTCGGGTTAGACCTGTGTTGGCTCATCCTCGTAGGATGTTGTCTTGGGCGGCACCGTGTATTGGAAGCGCATCTGCACGGCGTTTTCGTCTTTCGCCAACCGCACTTGATACACCTTATTCGGCTCAAGGCGCTGTGCCACGTTCGGCGGCAGGGGCTGGTCGTTCAGGAAGGTACCATTGCCGCTGCCCATATCTTCGACGGTGAAGCACTGTTCCGAGTTTACCCATGCGAAGCGTGCGTGTTCGCGTGAGATACCCAAGCGTTCAAGTGGCAGTGTGTTCGTTCTACGGCGGCCAATCGTGAACTCAACATCCATTATTGGATACGTCGCGCCTTGGACGGGGCCACTCGGCAGCAGTTCCAGCGTCGCTTTCACGCCGCTCGGAAGTCCCAACCGTGTGACGTTGGTTTTCTCCTCCGAGAAGTCCATCGGCGGCGGTGTGGGCTGCGCTTGTGGTGGAGGAGGTGGTGGTGCAGCCGTCACCGGCGGTGGAGGTGCAGGAGGTGGCGCGGCTGGAGTCACGGTCGGCGCTCCCGCTGCTGGTTGTGCCTTCGGTAGCGGAGGCAGCTTCTGTGAACTGGAAAGGTTCTGGAAAACCTTGTTCTTATCGGTGAATTCCATCTCCAGATTAGCACCCAAGCGAATGGTTTGGCCGTTTTCCAGCACACGCCGTTGGGCAGGCTTCAGACGGTCACCATTGATGAATGTGCCGTTGGTGCTGCCTTCATCCACAATCCAATACTGCCCGTTCGCGAATTGAATGGTGGCATGGACAGAGCTTACACCTAGATCCTTTAGGTCAACCTTGACCGGGAAGTCGCTGGTTCCACCGCGTCCGATACGATACGGCATATCGTTGCTGGTGAAATTCCATACGCGCCCAACCTGTTCGCTGTTGGATTGGGTAACCTTCAAACTACCGCCTTTATCGCGGAAGGTCGATTCCATCGGGATTTCGATTTGGGTTCCGCCTTCGACTTCCATCGCGGGTCGAGCCGTATCGGGAATAACCGTCCCACCCTTAGGCTGTGGTGATGGCTTCTGCGGTTTGGTATAGGCTGGTTCATAATCAAAGCCGTTGCCACGTCCACGCCGCAGCAAGAAGAAGATCAGTGCGAACACACCAATAACCACCAGCACGAACAAAATCGCCAGTATCGGGCTTTGCTTGATTGCCCCACCCATACGATCAATCAGACCGGGTTCGGGCGTGGGTGTGGGTGGCGGTGGCTTCTTAACCTCTTTGAGCGCTTGGAAGCTGGTCGGCTGCCCATTCACGTTCAATTCAACGTAAATCGTGTACTGCCCCTCAGCCAATTCGTTGCCGGTGCGGTCATCAATCGCTTTGACGCGCAGCGGATTTTCAGCCGAACCACTTTGTTCGACACGCCGCACCACTAATTTGTTCGCATCTTCAATACGCACGGTATAGGAATTGATTTGATCCAGCTTGAAGTTCGATGTATCCAGTTGGATTTCGAATTCCTGCGTGGTGGGGTTAAAACGAATTTCAGGGATAACCGCAGCCAGTGTAGGTGTCGATGTCGGCGCGGTGGTCGGGGTGAGCGAGGCGGTTGCGCTCGGCTCTAAACTCGGCGTGGCCGTACTCGTACCTGTCGGCAAAGCTGTCGTGGTGGGTGTAGGTGTACGGGGTGGCGTCGTATCCTGACAAAACTCGTCCGAAATGGGAGTCTTTTCATCTGCCGCCAATGCTCGAATACACACATTCCACACTTGTGCGGAAACGTCCGTTAAAGGTGTCGAAATGGTCGCGGCAGCTTAATCCGGTGTGAAGTGTCGCCGTCCATAAGGCTGCGGCAGCAAAATGCCAGTGGCCTTGTCTTTGATGGTAATCTCGTAGAAACCAATGTTCCCATCACCTTCACGGGTCACATCAAAAATCATGGCATTCTTAGCCGCGTCAAAATTCAGGTTGATGCCTAAGTTCAGCGGCACAGGCGTTTGCGTCGGTGTCGGTGTCAGAGAAGGCGTGACCGTCGGCGTTGCTGTGGGAACCGGCGTATCCGTCGGCGTGGGTGTCGCTGTCGGAATGAAGCACGTTTTATTCAGTACGACATTACCGACGATGCCGGACGAATTGGATTGCGGCTCACTGATATTGACCGTGATCGCGCCCGAATACGTACCCGCTGGCAAGCAGATCGTGTCGAATGTGGCTTCTTTTTGGCTGGCAAGTGTATTAATAACCTTCTGGAAGACACCCGCGATTTCATTGATGCTGCCGGAATTGGCAAGACCACCGGTGCGCTCGGACATATTCTTGAGCGTGGTAAAGTCGGTCTTGGCGTTGCCCGTCAAACCAATCGTATACAGCGGTGTTTGTTGGCTGTCGTTAGCACTCTTAATGACCGAGTCTTCGGTTGCCTTGCTGCATGGTTTCTTGCCGAATTGGTCTTCATCCACCCCATCGGTAAACAGCACTACCGCGCGTCTGCCAGCAGGGGCGATCTTCAGCGCATCAACGGCTGCGGACATCGCATCATAAATGCACGTCCCGCCCTTGAACTGGTCACTCGTCAGGCTGCCAATCGTGTTGTTGAGCAGACCCTTATCCGTTGTAAAACCGGCTATCGGCGGTATCTGATGGGTGAAACGCAAAATAGAAAAATTCGTACCATCCGGCGCACCATTGACGGCGGCAAGCGCGGCTTCGCGCAGCTTAGGTGCATTACTTTGCATACTCCCGCTGGTATCCAATACCAGCACCACATAAAACGGCGTGGTCGGTTTATCCACTTTGGAGGCGGTAAAAGTTTGATTGTTCAGCACCATCTGTGCCGAGGCAATGGTTGGGCTGGGGATGGCATTGTTCTGCCCATCAAACAGCGTGAAATAGATATTTACCGTCTGGCTCGTGCCGGATTCGCTTGCGACTTCCGCGTAATTCACAGTTAAGCGCGTGTCTTGTTGAGCGAGTACCGGTAAAACCACCAGAAAAAATAAACATAGCAGAATAGTGCTGGAGATGCGGCGGAAACGACCTGACATATCTGCCCCCTTGAGACCAAATAAGGGTTTAAAAAGTTGTTTCTCAGAAAGGATTAGTTTTATCTTACCCGAAACGAGTACTAAAATCGACCATATGAGAAAACATTCCTATTGTCGCTGAGGTGGCGTTTTATGGCAAATGAGCCGATTAACCTGCCGTGCGCCGATACTGCCTTGCCAACTCCAGAACGCGCATTTGAAGTAGCATCACCAATGGCAAACCGGCCATCTGCCGCCAACGGGATCGTCCCATCGACGCGGCGTGTTGGCTGATTTGTGTCAGCAGCGGTTGGATGTGCCCTGCGATTTCGGTACTCTCATTTTTGGACTGCACCGACGCTCCACCACAATCCAGCCCTGCCTCAGCGATAACTTCGCGCCAACCATCCCGTGTTTTGGCCCATGTAAATTGCGCGGCTCGTTCTCGCCCCGCTGCGATCAGCTTATCACGTTGTTCGGGCAAAACCGTCAGAATCGCCTTGACCCAATCCTCTGCATCCTCACTGTTGACGATGATACCCGCCTCTCCCACGACTTCGGGGATGGCGGCCAACGGCGCACAAATCACCGGACAACCTTGCTGCATAGCCTCCAATAAAGGCATCCCAAAACCCTCATATTGCGACACGAACACCAGTGCTTCAGCCTTGCGATAGATCAACGTAAGCTGCGCGTCATCCACATAACCCAGATCATGGATGCGTTCCGGCGGGCATCCATATCGGGTTGCTAAGACTTGTAAGCCGCGTCGGTCAGCCTCCGAACGGCCACCCGTCATCACCAGATGACTATCGGGCTGCTCCTGCCACAATCGGCTCATAATCCGAAACAGCAAATCGTGGCGTTTGTGCGGCCAAAAGTTCGCCGGATAAAACACGTAACGCGCGGGTAGTGGATGATAATTCAATAAATATTCTGTTTGACTCCCTCCCTCGTTTACGGGGGAGGGTTGGGGTAGGGGTTCTGGTGGTTCATTTGCATTTGTGTTGACTGACAACTGCTTTTGCGGCTCAGCCCCTAATGGCACAACCGCGATTTGCTCAAGTCGCAGTTCTGTATGATGCAGCAGTCGTTCACGCGCATGTTCGCTGAGTGTCACCACCCGCGCCGCCTGTTTAAGCTGTCCATACACTTGCTGGCGGTAGGCCAAATCAACCGCCGAGAATAACTCCGGATGATCGAGTGCCAGCGCATCCGGCATCCCTGCGATTTGCTTGGCTTTAGCATTCGTAAATGGCTCTAACCCGAAC
>JACDGI010000612.1 GCA_013821665.1 Anaerolineae bacterium | reverse complement strand
ATGGTGAAATATTTATTTGGAAGTTTTTTCGAGAGGGAAGCGACTAGACGTTCACCGTAAGTTTCCATACAACACCATTATTACTATAAGAGTTCATCTGCAATATTTTCAGCTTAAGTCTAATTCCATGAAATAGAGTTGAGGAAATATAGATTTACATTTAAAAATGTGAAACAAGTCAATTAATTCTTTCTAACAGTTGTGATATAGAAGCAGCATCCATGCATTTGAGGCGGACTCTTTTGAGGTTTTCAGGCATGAGTCAGCGAATGTCTTTATCAGTTGAGGTTAAACAGAAGAAGGAATAGTGAGTCTCGCCTTAAACAAGACTCACCCAAGAAAATGTGAATTGGGGTCAGTGCGCCAAGATTACAAAGATGTCCTGAACGCTCCACAAGCCCCATGTGCCATCGACATGTCGGGCGCGCACGCGCCAAAACCAGACACTATCCGGTAAGGGTGAGGTCAGCGTCTGCGATAAGGTGCCGCTGGATAGAATACCGGAGTCATACTCAGGACTGCTAAAGTCGACGTTATTGTCGATCTGAATTTCGTAGCTGGTGGCCCATGTCACCGGATTCCATGTGAGGGTTGGCTTGTGAGTCGTGTAAAAATTGCGGTAAGGCGCGGCATTGATGGCTGACAGGAAAGACAATGTGCGAATTTCGCCGCAATCGGACACATTACCGGCGACATCAATCGACTTCACACACCAATAATAATTCGTTGGCAGCAAACCTGTTGCAGGGGTATAGGTGGTAAGTGTCGATGTCTGAACGATGGCAGCGGGCGGATTGATGGTGTCCAGAAGCAGTTGGTAGCGGACAGCCGTCGCAGCCAATTGCCAGCTAAAGATCGGTTTATTATTGGTTGAGGGCGGCGGATTATTGACCGGCGCAATCAGGTTAGGCGCGGCTGGTCGTACCGTATCCAAGGTGAACTGTCCAACCTTGCTCCAAGGGCCTAGCGTACCGACCGAATTGATGCCCTGCACACGCCAATAATAGAGACCATCGAGCAAGGCAGAAGACGGGGTGAAGGTTGCACCACTCACGGTTGACTCAGCTTCAGGGCTGCTGAAGCTGATGTTATTGTCGACCTGAATGTGGTACTGAGCAGCATTTGCCACTGCACCCCAATGGAAATCCGGTGTGGGGTCATTTATGAATACGCCAGTGGGAGTCGGCAGCGTTAAGATCGGTGCTACGGGCGTTGGCGGCGTTGTGAAGAGCATGGCGAATTTCAGCGTGCCAAAGGTCAGTGCCGATTTCCCTGTTACCTCGATGTAATAAGGTGTGCCAACGCTTACCAGTGTATTGACCTGAGACTGCAATAAGGCAGCGTCATTGTCGTTACAACCATTGGCAACTGACTGTAAATTACCTTTCGTGCCCGTCCACAGTGAAAGAACCGTGTCGAAGCTGCTGCCCGTGGTTTTGACGTTCAGGGTGCCGTTGAAGGGTGGTGTATATTTATACCAAAGGGAGTAATTTCCTTGACCACTTGCACAGGGAATAGTCGGGTCTTCAAGCTCGGTGGTCGCCAGCGAGTTACTTAAGGACTGCGTTAAACTGGCAGTGGGAATCACCCTAGCACCATCAAAATTGTCATTCACAGGCGGGGCAACGTTGTTGCCAATACTGACCAAGAAGCCGGTCGCGGTTGAACTGACGACTGAGATGGTTATGTTGTGAGCAGCATCATAAAAGGTTTCGCCCGCCGTCCACATTGCTCCGGCATCGTTCACATTATCGTTACCGTCATTGGCATCTACGACCATTGCGGGCGTTTGAACGCGCGTTGTAACCACATCATGAATGATGACAGCTCGACCGGGAATATTCTGGTCATAACCGGTTACTGCTCTGGCTTCCACTGTATAAAAATGAGTCGCTGAGCCGCCGATTGGAATTTTTACCATGAGCGAGCCACTGGCCGCCGCAGTTGAACTTAATTCTTGGAGGTTGACGGAGGCTGCTGCGCCATAAGCTACTGTTGTCTTGCGGGCAGCGGGTATCCAGCCGTCGATGTCTAAGTGATAGGCAATCGTCCCTTGTGGGAGGCAATAACTGTTACTATTTCTCACGACGCATGTTCCACCGGCATTACTCATGATGTCCCAATTGGATACATACACATTGAGTCCATTAGGCGGTTTATCAGCGGGGCCAGAAGAATGGGGGAACCCAAATCCATGCCCCATCTCATGGGCAATGGTATCTGGTCGCTGTGCCCAATAAGGTAACCACGTAACGCGATAAATCTTTGTCACGCCGTCAATACTTACGAATTGGCTGCCGCCCCACGCACAGCAATCCAGCCAGCCATTGAACATCATATTGATGCCAACATAGGAGGGGAAATTGATACTGTTGTTGGCTACAGCGGTGCAATCCTGTAAAAGCCGATTAAGGTTCGCGCCATAAGTATTATTGTCATCCACATAATACGAGCGGTCATGGGGCAAGGTCAACCACACCGAGGATGTGGTTGTACCGGCAATATTGATGTTATTGTAGGAAATATGCCGCCAATAATCATCCAAACCGGGATAGGTGTTGGTGAACATCGAGTCGATCTGAGCAGGTGTGCTGGGAGTACCTGCAACATCGGGGAAGCTGCATAAGATATTGACCCACGGCTGCGAACCGGTCAGTGCAAGGGGTACGACTGATGGGTCTGAAGACTGCGTGTTCAAGGCGAGTTGGATGGCGGTAACATTCAAGGTGACAGGGCTGGCCTGAGCGGACGGGCCTGCTACCACGCCTGTTAAGATAACTTGTTGACCATAAAATTTATGTGCCGCCTCAAAATCGAGCGACAAATTCACCATGAAATCCCCGTGCTTATTGACGAGGTAAATAAGCGTTTGAGGCGCATCCGATGAACCGGTCACAGGATCGCCGAAGGTCATCATCAGCCAGCCATTCAGATTGATGGTATCGCCCGTATTGGCAACTACGGGAGTGGCAGTAGGTATTACGCCACCATCAAAAGCGACGATTCCACCGCCCAAAGTCAATGTGTGTCCAACAGCGAGTTCCAAGGCAGCAATCCCCGCAACCTGCGGCGCAGCGAAGGATGTGCCTGACATGTTGGTGTAGCTGCCATTGCGATTGGTCGTCAAAATATTGAGTCCGGGAGCGAGAAGATCAACCTCCGGGCCACGGCTGCTAAAACTGCTGAGTTGCAAGTTGGGGTCAACTGAGGCAACGGCTATCACAGACGGATAAGCGGCAGGGTACAGTACGCTGCCTCCTGTGTTACCGGCGGCGGCGACGACTAATACATTATGGGCTGCGGCATAATCCACTGCCTGTTCAAGAACCGTGTCAGGCACAGGGCCACCCACGCTGAGGTTAATGATTTTGGCACCGTGATCGACGGCATAGACAATGGCTGCCGAGACATCCGAATAGCTGCCGTTGCCCAGTGAATCCAATACACGGAGCGGCATAATCATGGCGTTGGGCGCAACACCAGCGATACCGATGCCGTTATTGGGGTTGGCGGCAATGATGCCAGCGACACCGCAACCATGACCGAATTCATCCTGCGGGTTATCGTCACCATCAATATAATCATGACCGGGCAAGATGCGTCCGAACAAATCAGGCTGATCGGCGCAGATTCCACTATCAATAACCGCAACGGTGATGGGCGGCGTATTGGGCGGCAGGACTGACCAGCCATTGGTCGCTTGAATGACCGGCAGCGCCCATTGCTGGCTGTAAAACGGATCGTTCGTGGCCGGCGAGTCCAGCGCAACCATGATGTAATCCGGCTCACTACTTTTGACCAGTGGCGACTGCGGCAAGGGATTGGCGGCGATACTCTGCGGTACCTTGACTACAACTGTATCCAAGGCATCAATACTCTGGCCGACAGTGCCACCAATTTGCTGAATATAAGCGGCACGCTCTTGCGGACTGGCTGCCCGATCAAATTGGATGACGATCTGGTTCGGAATCGGCGCGGGTGGAATTGGAATGATAACGGGCGGCACTCCAGCCATGACCGGTACCGATGATGGGATGGCAACCACCGAATTGGATTGGACGGTTGTGGTGGGTTGGAGTTCCGTAGGCGCAGATTGAGGCGCGAAGGTTGGGGCTGTGGCGGGAAGATTTACAGCACTATCGGCTACCAAAACGGGCGACGGCTGTGGCAGCGGTGTTGGCGAAAGGTTCACCTGAATGTCTTGCTGTGCTGTCAATGATGGCAGTAAAGCCAGCGTTGGCACGGTCGCAACCTCAGGATTTGAGACATTCCGATTGAGTACAATAACGGCTGCGGTGAGGATTGCAAGAACGCCAATGAAACTGATGAGCCAAGATTTTTTTGACATAAAATACTACTTTTGTCTCACTTAAACAGGGATTTGGATTCCACTGTAAACGTGCCTGTGAATTCAAAATCCGGCGCTATCTGCACTGTCATCAGCAGACATTCGCCAATACCCGGACTATAACGACTCATTTATCCAGATACTGTTTACGATAGATACGTGCAACTAACATGGCACTAACAAAAGGCAACGTGAGCGAGAGTGGATTGCCATAATTAATGATCTGGTGGCGGGTAAAAGGCGATATGGGAACTAAGACCAAGCCACTCGTTCGCTTTACAATACTGGTAAGTCCGTGAATGTCAAACCTATTTTTACTGCATCATCTAATCCCCTGATTATAGCAAGATTATTTATAAAGTTAAACATTCCCTGACGACAATGACAATAATCAACAGGACAGAAAACTCAACTCGCTGATTTTAGTGAGCGATCTACCCATGCGGAATCCATGCGTTTGAGACGATCTTTTTTGAGGTTCTCGCGCATCAACCAGCGGATGTCTTTGTCAGACGAGGCGAGCCACTTTTCCATGAGCGGCTTGCCCTGCTCCGGCAGCGCGGCGACAGCGACACTCCAACAGTAGGCTAAACCTTTGCGA